>DASQLG010000105.1:0-10012 GCA_035630115.1 Microbacterium sp.
ACACCCGGGTTCGGCGTCTCGCTCATCAAAGCCGGACTCCGCCGCGGCGGGCTGCCGGTCGGCAGCGTCCGCGCGCCGCTCGTGGACCCCACTCCCGCGCAGGAGGAGCGCCTC
Source organism: Microbacterium sp. (assembly GCA_035630115.1). GTDB lineage: Bacteria > Actinomycetota > Actinomycetes > Actinomycetales > Microbacteriaceae > Microbacterium. The sequence goes on from DASQLG010000105.1 coordinate 115, forward strand.
GCCGCGATCCTCGGGGCAGGGCGCGCACTGCTGTGACGTCACCCTCTGCGCCCGCGCGGGGCGCGACGACCGTCGAGAGGTTCGACGCGCGTATGGTGCGCGTGCCGCTCGCGCGCCCGTGGGGCGCCGACGTCACCTCGGTCAGCGTGATCGCCACTCACCTGGTGCGCTCCGACGGCGCCGAGGGCTGGGGCTTCTCGTGGACCCCCCAGATCGGCGCCGAGGCCGTGCACGCTCTGCTGACGAACGACATCACCGCCTTCGCGGTGGGGCGGTCGGCCGACCCCGGCGCCGAATGGCGCGCGCTCTGGCAGCACCTGCACGAAGCGGGCGGCGGCGGACTCACGACGATCGCGCAGGCAGGGCTCGACCTGGCGCTGTGGGATGCGGCGGTACGCGCCGAAGGAGCGTCCTTGCCCGGCTTCCTCGGTGCCCAGCGCGACAGCGTCCGCGCATACGGCAGCGGCGTGAATCTGCACTACTCGGAGGACGAACTCGTCGCCCAGGTGCGGCGTTGGGTCGCAGCCGGCTTCGACGCGGTGAAGGTCAAGGTCGGAAAGCCCGACGTCGCGGAGGACCTCGACCGCATGCGGGCGGTGCGCGAGGTGCTCGGACCCGACCGCGCGCTCATGATCGATGCGAACCAGCGGTGGGAGCTCGACCGCGCGACGCGATCGCTCGAAGTGCTCGCCGACATCTCACCCGCATGGATCGAAGAGCCTCTGCGTGCCGACGACCTCTACGGCCACATCGCGTTGGCCGCGCGGCTCGCCGCATCGAGCGGCATCCCGATCGCGGTCGGCGAGAACCTCCACAACGTCTATCGCTTCGATGACTTCCTCCGCACCGGAGCCGCGCAGATCGTGCAGCCCAACGTGGTTCGGGTCGGCGGCATCACCCCCTTCCTCGGCATCGCGGCGATCGCGGCCGAGTACCGTGCGGCCGTGCATCCGCACCTCCTCCCCGAGCTGTCCGGCCAGCTCGCCCTCTGCCTGCGGTCGATCCCCGGCGTCGCCGAGCCGATGGTCGAAGATGTGGAGGATGCCGCGTTCGCGGCGCTCGGTGCTCTGGTGGAGGACTCACCCGTCGCGATCGCGGACGGGATGCTCCGGCTCGTGCCGCACGCGGGCCTGGGACTTCGATTTCGATGACGAAAGGTGTCACACATGACGACCACCGGTGAACAGCTCGACGGCATCCTCGCCCGCGCCGCAGCGGCCGCCCCGATCTGGGCGCGCTCTTCGGCGGCCGAGCGCGCGGCCTGGCTCCGTGCGGCGGCAGATGCGCTGGATGCCGCCGCCGACGAGCTCGTGTCGATCGCCGACCGCGAGACCCGGCTCGGTGAGACCCGCCTGCGCGGCGAGGTCGGCCGCACGACCGGGCAGCTGCGGCTGTTCGCCACCGTCGTCGAAGAGGGCTCCTACCTCGAGCTCACCGTCGACGACGCCGACCCGAGCGCCACACCGCCCCGCCCCGAGCTGCGGCGGCTGCTCGTGCCGGTCGGACCCATCGCGGTGTTCTCGGCCTCGAACTTCCCGTTCGCGTTCTCCGTCGCCGGCGGCGACACCGCCTCGGCTCTCGCCGCGGGCAGCCCCGTCGTGGTGAAGGCGCATTCCGGCCACCCCGAGCTCTCACGCCGAACGGCCCAGATCGTGGCGGAGGCCCTCGAGTACGCCGGGGCTCCGGCCGGCTCCCTCTCGCTCGTCGAGGGCCGCGAGGCCGGGAACGGCCTCGTGCAGCATCCGGTCATCCAGGCCGCGGGCTTCACCGGCTCGCTCTCCGGCGGGCGTGCACTGTTCGACCTCGCCACCGGTCGGCCCGACCCCATTCCGTTCTACGGCGAGCTCGGCAGCGTGAACCCGGTCGTGGTCACAGCCGCGGCTGCGGCATCCCACGGCGATGAACTCGCGCAGGGACTCGTCGGCTCCTTCAGCCTGGGCTCGGGGCAGTTCTGCACGAAGCCCGGCGTGGTCTTCGTGCCGGCGGAGGCCGGGTTCGAGGCGCGGGTCGCGGCCCTCGTGCCCGCGACGGCGGGCGGACCCCTGCTGACCGATCGCATCACCGCCGCGTTCCCGTCGGGCATCGACGCCCTCGTCGCCGACCCCTCCGTGGAGGTGCTCGCGCGCGGCTCAGCGGCGGGCGACTCAGCGCAGCCGATCGTGCTGACGACGGATGCCGCCGCGGTGGCGGCGCGCCCCGAGACCCTTCTGGAGGAGTGCTTCGGGCCGGTGACCCTGCTCGTGCGCTACTCGTCCGAGGACGAGCTGCACGCCGCGCTGCGCGCCGTGCCGGGAAGCCTCACGGCGACCCTGCACTCCGAACCGGAGGACGAGGTCGAGGCCACGCTCGCGTTGCTGCAGGCTCGCGCCGGCCGTGTGCTGTTCGCGGGCTGGCCGACCGGTGTCGCGGTGACGTGGTCGCAGCAGCACGGCGGACCCTGGCCGGCGACCACTTCGCTGCACACGTCCGTCGGCGCCTCGGCGATCCGCCGCTTCCAGCGGCCGGTCGCATACCAGTCCGCACCCCAGTCCCTGCTGCCCGAGGTACTGCGCGACGAGGCGCTCGCGGGCCTGCCGCACCGCCGCAACGGGGTGCTGGTCCTTCCCTGAGCCGCCACGACTCCGGATTCGGCACCCGGGCAGCTGGTGCATCCGTGCCGTAACTCCGCCTGGCTCCTTGCGTTGCCGGCGAGCGCGCGCGTCATTCAGCCGCTCGACGCGCCCGCCAACCGAACGCAGGCTGAGTTGTGACACGCCGTCCACCCGATCCTTCCACCGAACTCGGTCGGAAAGCGCTTGCCCACCTGCGCCGAGAGCTTTAGGCTGGGCAGACCGCGAAACCCGAGGACGACGATGACGACTCCCCCCTCCCGCTTCCAGATCGGCGAGACGGACTTCCTGCTCGACGGAGATCCGCACCGGATCATCTCCGGGGCAATGCACTACCCGCGCGTGCATCCCGAGCAGTGGCGCGACCGCATCCGCAAGGCGCGTCTGATGGGCCTGAACGCGATCGAGACGTACGTCGCATGGAACGCCCACGAGCCGGTGCGCGGGCAGTGGTCGCAGTCCGGCGCGGTCGATCTGGGCCGCTTCCTCGACCTCATCGCCGAGGAGGGCATGCACGCGATCGTGCGTCCCGGACCCTACGTGTGCGCCGAGTGGCACAACGGCGGCCTGCCGACGTGGCTCACCGCCGACCCGACGATGAAGCTGCGCAGCTCCGACCCGCGCTACCTCGCCGCGGTCACGGACTACCTCGCGCGGGTGAACGAGATCGTCGCGCCTCGCCAGATCGATCGGGACGGCTCGGTGATCCTCGTTCAGATCGAGAACGAGTACGGCGCGTACGGCGCTGACAAGGCGTACCTCGCCGAGCTCATCCGGCTCACGCGGGATGCCGGAATTACGGTTCCCCTGACCCAGGTCGATCAGCCCATCCCGCACATGCTCGAGAACGGCGCGCACGAGGGTCTGCACAAGACGGGCTCGTTCGGCTCGCGCATCGCGGAGCGCCTTGCGACGCTGCGCGAACACCAGAGCACCGGACCCCTGATGTGCATGGAGTTCTGGTGCGGCTGGTTCGACCACTGGGGCGAGAAGCACCACACCACGGCCTTCGCCGACAGCGCCGCCGATCTCGACGCGCTGCTGCGCGCCGGGGCATCTGTCAACATCTACATGGTGCACGGCGGCACGAACTTCGGCCTCACCGCCGGGGCGAACGACTCGGGCCGCTACCTGCCGATGGTGACCTCCTACGACTACGACTCCCCGATCAGCGAGTCGGGCGACATCACGGAGAAGTTCCGTGCGTTCCGCGACGTCATCGCCCGGCACGCACCCGTCGCCGACGAACCGCTTCCCGAGCCGGTCGACGCCCCCGCGTTCGAGGTCGCACTCGACGTCGTCGGCGACCCGCTGGCGCTCGTCGCGACCGACCGCGGCTCTTTCCCCTCACCGCCGACCATGGACGAGCTCGGCCCCGACATCGTGCTCGTCGAGTACACGGCATCCCTCGACGCGACCGCCGCGACCGCCGCGACCGCCGCGACCGAGCATGCCGCGGTGCTCGAGTTCGACGAGGTGCGCGACTACGCATGGGTGCAGGTCGACGGCCGACCGGCCGGCATCCTGCAGCGCACCCTCCGCGAAAACGCCCTGACCATCCCCGCCGGAAGGAGCCTGCGCCTGCTCGTGGAGGAGACCGGCCGGGTCAACTACGACACGAAGATCGGCGAGCCCAAGGGCCTTCTCGGCGAGCCGCGCATCGACGGCGCCGCGATCCCCGGGCCGTGGCACGTGCGCACATTCGACGTGTCCGCGCTCGGGCAGGCGGTGGCGGATGCCGCGACCGACGTCTCTGCGATCATTCACGGCCGCGCGGGAGGTCCGGTCGGGCTGCGTGCGACTTTCGCCCTCGACGAGGCCGCCGACCTGTTCCTCGACACCCGCGGATGGGGCAAGGGCTACGCCTGGGTCAACGGCTTCTTCCTCGGCCGGTACTGGCGCCGGGGCCCACAGCGCACGCTCTTCGTGCCCGCGCCCGTCACGCGCGCGGGCGAGAACATCGTCGTGATCGTCGAGTTCGAGGCGATCACCGACGCGACCGCGCGCTTCCTCGCACGCCCCGATCTCGGACACACGATTGAATAGGCAGGTCGAGCGATGAGCGAGCAGTTCTCCGCCGCCTACGACTGGGCGCGCCGTCACGTCGCCGAAGGGCGCATCCCCACCGCCGTGCTGGGGATCGCGACCGCCGCGGGCACGGTCGCACTCGACGCGTTCGGTGCGACCGGGTCGCGCTCCGCTCGCGTGGAGGATCACTACCGGCTCTTCTCGGTGACCAAGCCGCTCGTCGGCCTCACCGCCGCGCGCGCAATCGAGCGCGGACTCCTCACCCCCGAGACCCCCCTCACCGAGGCACTGCCCGCATTCGGTGCCGACCGAGACGACATCGTGCGCCTCCGGCATTTGGCCAGCCACACGTCGGGCATCTCCGAGCCGGCCATGGATGCGCCGACTCCTCTGCGCGAGACCCTTCTGACGGCGGGCCGCGATTTCGCGGCCGGCTCGGTCTCGCGGTACTCGACCATCGCGTACGAGGGCATCGCGGCACTCGTCGCGCACGCCACCGGCCGGGATTGGGATGCCGAGCTGTCGGCGTGGGCGGCCCCGCTCGGCGCCGACGGTCTCACGCTCGACGAGGCCTCCGACCCGCATCCGATCGTCGGAGCCGCCGAGGCGGGACTGGACGTCGCGGCATTCGCGCGGCACCGCAATCCGGGCGCAGGGCTGCTCGGCCGCGCTCAGGACCTCCTCGCGATCGGCTCCGCCCTGCTGCGCGGCGGTCGTGCTGACACAGGCAGCGGCATCGTCCGCCCGGCGACGCTCGCGATGACCCTGCGCCCGCTGACCGGCGACATCCCGCGCCTCGACCCGTACCCGGCCGAGCGCGGGCAGGACTGGGGGTTCACCTGGAACCTGCGCACCCGCGCACCCGGCCTGATCGACCGCGACACGTACGGGCACGGCGGATGGTCGGGCGCCGAGTTCTGGATCCACCCGACAGCCGGCGTCGCCTACGCCTTCCTCACGAACGCGTCGCCGCCCGACCTCGACGAGGACCGGCTCGACAACGCGGTCATCGGCGCCCTCTGACGTCCCGCCGCATGACTGAACCGCTCGCCGTCCACCCGCGTTCCTGGGCCGTGCCCGCTCAACCGGCGCCCATGCCCGCGCCCTACGAGCGGGGAGCGGGGATCGCGGTGACCGATCGCGCGGTCCTGCGCAGAGGAATCCCGTGGATTCCCGTTTCGGGCGAACTGCACTACAGCCGCATCCCGCGCGGGCGGTGGGGCGAGCGCGCACGGCAGCTGCGCGCCGGCGGCATCAGCGTCGCGTCGTCGTATGTCTTCTGGATCCATCACGTCGCCGAGCGCGGCGTCGTGCGCTTCGACGATCAGCTCGACGTCGGCGCTTTCATCGACGAGTGCGCCGCGGCGGGGCTGGAGGTCGCCCTGCGAATCGGGCCGTGGGCGCACGGCGAGGTGCGCAACGGAGGCCTGCCCGACTGGGTGCAGGCTCAGCCGATCGCGCATCGCACCGACGACCCTGCATACCTCGCCCTGGTCGCCGAATGGTTCGGCCAGATCGCGGGCGCGCTCGCCGGGCGCGCCGAGCCCGGTGGACCCGTCATCGCGATCCAGCTCGAGAACGAGCTCTACGACCGACCCGAGCACCTGATGACGCTCAAGCGCATGGCCCGCGAGGCGGGCATCGCGGCGCCGCTGTGGACCGCGACCGCCTGGGGCGGCGCGCAGCTGCCCGAGGGAGCGGTGTTCCCGCTCTATGGCGGATACGGCGATGGCTTCTGGACCGAGCCCGACGCCCCGTGGGACGACACGTTCCGCGCGCACTACTTCTTCTCGCACGTGTGGGACGACCCGGGCGTCGGCGCCGACGTGCGGGCGACACAGGGCTTCGGCGAGACCGAGGCCGGCGCGGCACCCTCCGACTTCCCGCCCGCGACGTGCGAGCTCGCGGGGGGCATGGCCACCGCGTATCACCGTCGCCCGTGGCCGTCGGCGCGCGACATCGCAGCCCTCGCCCAGATCAAGATCGGCAACGGGTCGGCGTGGCAGGGCTACTACATGTACGCGGGCGGCACGAATCCCTCGCTCGATCTGGAGGAGTCGCACGCCACCGCCTACCCGAACGACATGGCGCGCCTGAGCTACGACTTCCACGCGCCGATCGGCCAGTCCGGCGATCTGAGCGAGAGCTCCGCGCTGCTGCGCGGTCAGCACGCGTTCCTGGACTCCTTCGGCCACATGCTCGGCGACCTGCCATCGACACTGCCCGACGTCCGGCCCGCCGGGCTGGATGACACCGAGACCCTGCGCTGGGCGGTGCGATCGGACGGTGCGACCGGGTTCGTGTTCCTGAGTCGCCACCAGCCCCACGTGCCGCTCGGCGACAGCACCGCTGTGCAGTTCCGCGTCGGCGGCGACCTCGTGCTCCCGACCGGCCCGATCTCCGTCCCGGCCGGCACGATCGCGCGGTGGCCCTTCGGTCTGCGCGTCGGCGATGCCACGGTGCGCTGGGCGACGGCATCCGTCCTCACCCTGCTTCCCGGTGACGTGCCGACGCTGGTGCTCGTCGAGGACGAGTCGATGACCGTCGAACTCGCGATCGCCGGCGAGGCGCCGCGCGTCGTCGAGCCGTCCTGGTCGCCGGTGCCGGTCGCCGGAGCGGACGTCCTCATCCTCCCGGCCTCCGCTGCGGCGAGCCTGTGGGTCCGCAACGGCCCCGCCGGACGGATGCTGCTGCACAGCGAGGCCGAGCTGGGCTGGGGTGCCGCCGGACCGATGCGGGCGCGCAGCCGCGACGATGAGCCCACCGTGCGGGCGTACGACCCGGCGACCCGGGAGTGGATGCCGCTGGGCCTCGCCCCCCGCGCGGTCGTGGCCCGTCAGGAGGCGATCACGCCCGAACTGCGGAGCCGGGCGGAGTTCGCGCACCTCCCCGCCGACTACGGGTTCTCGGCCGGGCGGCACTCGGCGCCCACGATCGACGACATCAACGACCTGGCGGCGATCTACCGGCTCGACCTGCCCGAGTGGGCGTTCGACCCGGATCACGACGCCGTTCTCGAACTCGACTGGGCCGGCGATGTCGGCCAGCTGCGGGTCGAGGGCCGGATCGCCGACGACCGGTACTGGGACGGCTCCCGGTGGTCGATGAGCGTGCGGGACCTGCTCCTGCACGAGGGCGAGGTCTCCCTGCACCTCCTGCCGCTCCCAGCCGATTCGACCGTCTGGGTGCCCGAGGCCGCGGCGGCCCGCCGCGCCGCCGCTCGAGGGCCGCTGCTCGCCCTCGACGCGGTGCGGGTGATCTCGCGCGGACCCTGGAGAGAGGTCATCGAGCCGGGTTGAGCGTCAGCCGCGCGCCGCGGAGCTCTCCCGCACGATCAGCCGGGTGGGCACGACGTCCGTCCTCGGCGCCCCGCCGTCGATCGCCCCGATCAGCGCCTCCACGGCACGCTCGCCGAGCTCGTCGAAGTCCTGGCGCACCGTGCTGAGCGGCGGCAGGTAGTCGGCGGCGTCCGCGATGTCGTCGAAGCCGACGACGGCGACCTCCGCCGGAACCGCCCGGCCGGCCGCGGCGAGCGCCCGCAGCAGTCCGAGCGCCATCTGGTCGTTCGCGACGAAGACGGCCGACACGTCGGGCCGCTCGGCCAGCACGACACCCTCGGCGTGACCGGATGCCGCGGTCCAGTCCCCCCGCACGACGGGGGGCGCCACCAGCCCGGCGCCTTCGAGCGCCGCTCTCCAGCCGCGCTCGCGCTCGGCCGCGGCGTAGGAATCCTCCGGTCCGCCGAGGTGCCAGACGGTGGCATGGCCGAGGCCGATGAGGTGCTCCGTCGCCGCGCGGGCACCGGAGTCGTGGTCGGATTGCACGATGCCGAACCGCGCCGCCCCCGGCCCTTCGGAAGGCGGCGAGTCGACCACGACCAGGTCGAGCCCGGTCGGGGCGTCGGTCGCGCGAACCGCGGCGGTCGCCTCGTTCAGCACGATCGCACCGTCGACCCCCTGGTCGCGCAGGCGATCGAACGCCTCGATCAAGGCCGCGGCGTCGGCCGCGGTCACCACGGTGAGGGCGTAGCCCCGCTGGGCCGCAGCATCGGCCACCGCCTGCAGCATCCGCGAGTTGCCGACGGTGGCCAGCGTCGACACCACGAGGCCGATCGTGTGGGTGCGGCCCGTGCGCAGTGCCCGCGCGGCGCGGTGAGGCCGATAGCCGAGCTGGTCCATCGCCGCCTCCACGCGGGCGCGGGTGGTGGGGTCGACGCGCGGGCTGCCGTTGACGACGCGCGACACGGTCTGGCCCGACACCCCGGCGAGCGAGGCGACATCGGCCATCGACACGCGCTTGACGGCGCGGGAGGATCCGATGCGCTCCCCGCCGGCACGTTCAAGGCGCTCGAACCTGCTCATGTCTGCATCACGGTCCGGTGTCATCACGCCTCCCTGTCAAAGTCCGGGGCATGTTGACGTTACCACGGCCACCCTGTTACCGTGTTGACGTGAACATGCTCCACCTCTTGTCCGAACCTCTGGGTGCCGGAGTCATCAAGCGCACGACGCGGCTGGCCGATGGCCGCGAGCTGATCTACTTCGACGACCCCGACACCACCCTCGGCCCGGAGCGCAGCGTCGACACCCGCGCGCTCGACGCCCGCGCCGAGACGGCCACGATGCGCCGCGACGTGCTCACCGGCGACTGGATCTCCGTGGCCGCCGGCCGGCAGAACCGTGCGTTCCTGCCGCCCGCCGAGCTCGACCCGCTCGCGCCGCAGACCCCGACGAACCCGTCCGAGATCCCGTCGCGGTACGACGTGGCGGTGTTCGAGAACCGCTCGCCGTCGTTCGGGCCCGCCCTCACCGAGGCGCACGGCGATGCCCCGGCGGCGATCGACCCGCCGAAGGACCTCGGCGACCTCGACGCCCCCGGCCTCGGGCGCACCCGCACCTCCGTCGGACGCTGCGAAGTCGTGTGCTTCAGTCCCGAGCACGCGGGATCCTTCGGCACGCAGACACCCACGCGTGCGCGCACCGTGATCGAGGCGTGGGCCGACCGATCGGCCGCGCTGGCGGCCCTGCCCGGCATCCAGCAGGTGTTCCCCTTCGAGAACCGCGGAGAGGCGATCGGCGTGACCCTCGCCCACCCGCACGGTCAGATCTACGCCTATCCCTACGTCACCCCCCGCACGCTGCGGCTGCTCGACCAGGTCGCGCGCGAGGGCGGCGACCTGTTCGCCCGCATCCTCGCGTTCGAGCAGGACTCCGAACGCGTGCTGCTGCGCGGACAGCACTGGACGGCCTTCGTGCCGTTCG
>DASQLG010000106.1:0-3972 GCA_035630115.1 Microbacterium sp.
TGGCCAAGCTGCCCGCAACAGGCCCGACCCTCATGTACGGCCTGCACCCGACCGGCCCGTTGGAAGTGCTCGGAGCGATGTCGCTGGCGCTCACGAGGCGCTCGGACGTGAAAGTGGTGGCAGTGAACGAGTTCAAGTACCTCGGCAACACACGTGACTACTTCCTCGGCGTGGACTTCGTCTCTCCGGAGCCGGAGCGCACCGAGAACAATCGACGACTTCGTCAGGCGGTCAAAGCTCACCTGCAGTCCGGCGGTGCTCTGATCATCTTTCCTTCCGCAAAACCCGCGCGGCGCGTGGATGGAAGACTCTGGGAGCCGCCCTTCAACCCGTCCGCTGCGAAATACGGCCTGGAATTCGACGCGACACTGGTGCCCTTCATGATGGACACCCGCCTGACCGATCGCTTCTACCGTGCGTCGCGTCGCCTGCGATTCGCAGTCCTCTGGCGCTACGCCCTTCACGCGCGAAGGGCCGGTCGCCTCGACTTCCGTCTGGGCGACCCGCTCGACATGGCGGAGTACAAGGCAGCGACGGCTGCGACCGCCGGGGATCTCGCCGCCATCGGTCGCCTCAATGACCTGATGAGAGGCAGGGTGGACCTCTTGGCTCCCGATTATCATCCCGGCTCCGTCACGCCGCCGACGATCCTGTACGGGCTTCATCCGACCGGACCGTTGGAGGTGCTGGGGGCGATGTCTCTGGCGCTCACGAGGCGACCGGACGTCAAAGTGGTGGCGGTGAACGAGTTCAAGTACCTCGGGAACACGCGCGACTACTTCTTCGGAGTCGATTTCGTCTCCCCGGAGCCCGAGCGCATCGAGAACAACCGAAGAATCCGCGCGGCGATCAAACGCCATCTGGAATCCGGTGGCGCTCTGATCATCTTCCCGTCCGCGAAACCCGCACGGCGCGTGGATGGAAGACTCTGGGAGCCGCCCTTCAACCCCTCCGCGGCGAAGTACGGCAGGGAATTCAGCGCGACCATGGTGCCCTTCATGATGGACACGCGGCTGAGCGATCGCTTCTACCGCGCGTCGGGTCGTTCTCGATTCGCCGCCCTGTGGCGCTACGCCCTTTACGCGCGAAAGGCAGGTCGCCTCGACTTCCGTGTGGGCGAGCCCATCGACCCGGCACCGTTCACGGCCGTGCCGGGTGCGACCGCGGAAGACCTCGCTGCCGTCGCCCGCCTCAACGATCTGATGAGAATCCGGGCGGACCTGTTGGCTCCCGACTACCATCCGGGTTCCTTCACGCCGCCGACGATCGTGAGGGAGCGGGAGGCCGCCGCCCGCAAGGCGGCCCGCGCTGCGCTCCGTCAGGCGGACTCGACCGGCGTCCGCCGACGCATCCGCAGCCGATCCTGAGCGAGGAGGATGCCGAGGAAGACCACGATCGCTCCGGCCGGTTCGTTCCACGACACCTGCTCGCCGAGGACCAGGATGCCGAGCGCGACGCCCACGACCGGTGTGATGTAGGTCACCGTCGAGGCGCGGGTCGGACCCCACGCGCGCAGGGTGTTCTGATTCCAGATGTACGCGGCTCCCGTGCCCAGGCAGCCCAGCAGCAGCACGCTGCCGACGATCCACGGATCGAGCGCCACCGGCGTGAGCGCGATGAACGGGGTGAGCACCGCCATGATTCCCGCGGCGATACCGATGTTCAGGAACGAGAACACCAGAGCGCTCATGCCGGAGTTCGAGACGAACTTGCGCATGTACGCAAGGCTGAAGCCGTAGCACGCGGTCGCTCCGAGGATCGCGAACTGGGCGATCAGGCTCTGGTCGAGATCGAGGCCCTGCCACGGCGCGATGATGACCATGACGCCGAGGATGCCGACGAGGATGCCTGCGATCTGAACCAGCTTCAGGCGCTCGACGCGGAACAGGAGCCCGGCCATGATCGCGGTCATGATGGGCGTCGTGGCGTTGTAGATGCTCGCGAGACCCGAGGTGACGTACTGCTGCGCCCAGGAGAAGAGCAGGAACGGGACCACGCAGAACGAGATCGCCAGCACCGTCATGTGCGCCCAGACCTTTATGCTGCGCGGCAGGGCTTCACGGCGCAGTGCCACGAACAGGCCGAGGGTGAGCGCACCCAGGATCAGGCGCGACCACGCGACCTGAGCGGGGGAGAGGCCGACCAGCGCCACCTTCATGAAGAGGAAGCTCGAGCCCCAGACGATCCCGGCGAGGACGAACTGCACCGCGATCCACCCCTGGGAAAGGGGGCGGCCGCTCGATGCCCGCGCGACATCGCGGGTCGGCGGGGACGCGGTGGAAGATCGGGTGGGCACCCGGCGACTCTAGTCTCGGCGCACGACACCGTGGCCCGGCGGCGGATGCGACGTCCGAAATCCGCCGATGTACGGCCGTCCGGCTACGGTGCGGTGCGCCGACCGGCGGGCCTACGGGACGGGGTGCTCGGCGTCGTAGAGGCGGAAGCGGGGACTCAGCCGCACGAGCAGCGAGACGAGCCCGATGATGATGAACCCGCCGAGAAGAGGCGGGAACCACAGCGCGGTGAGGGTGGCAAGAGTTCCCGCGTAGAGCGCCCCGAGCCTCGGCCCGCCCGCCACCACCACGATGAACACGCCCTGCAGGCGGCCGCGGATCGCGTCGGGGACGGCGGCCTGCACCATCGTGTTGCGGAAGATGGAGCTCACGTTGTCGGCGGCGCCGGAGACTGCCAGCGTGAGACCTGCGACCACGATGAGCACGAGGTTCGGGGTCGTCGCGTCGACCGTCTCGGGCGCGAACCAGCCGAGCGCGGCGGCACCGAGGACGAGCCCGAACGCCGCGATGGACCCGCCGTACACGAGGATCGCCCGCTCGATGCCGAGACCCTGCCGGCGGACGCGGCCGGCGGGGCCGGAGAACAGGCTCGAGAGGAATGCGCCGGCGGCGACGGACGCGGTCAGCGCTCCGGTCGTGATCGGACCGCCGCCGAGCAGGACCGCGCCGATGGCCGGCAGGAGGGCGAGCGGCTGTCCGAAGGTCATCGCGGTGATGTCGAGGATGAATTGCAGGCGGATGTTGGACGCCCGCTTCAGGAACCGCCAGCCGTCGCGGAGGGACTCCCATCCCGGAAGCACCAGCACGCCCTCGGGACGGATGCTCGGCAGCGTCCACAGCCCCAGGAACAGCGACATCATCAACACGACGTCTATCGAGTACGTCCACGCGTACCCCGCGAACGCGACGAGCACACCCGCCAGTGCAGGCCCCGCCATGACCATGATCCCGAACGTGATCCCGTTGAGAGCGGATGCCGCCGGCAGCAGTTCGCGCGGGATCAGGCGCGGCACGATGGCCTGGCGCGCGGCCATGACGATGGTGTTCGCGGCGGAGTTGACGATGCTGAGGCCGTACAGCCACCAGACGGTCTCCATGTCGGCCCAGGCCAGGACGGCCAGCAGCACCGTCGAGGCGAGGGTCAGCGTCGCCGCGATCAGCGCGACGATGCGCCGGTCGAACGCGTCCGCCAGCATCCCCCCGTACAGCCCCGCGATGATCATGGGCACCAGCCCCGCGACCGCGATCATCGCCACCGCGAAGGTCGAACCGGTCAGGTCGTACATGTGCAGCATGATCGCGACGATCGTCAGCTGGCCGCCGAGGCCGGCGAGGGTCGAGCCGATCCACATTCGCGTGAAAGCCGGGCTGGCCCGGAACGGACTCAGGTCGATGAGATGATCGCGACGCAGCCCGGGCATCCCACGAGGCTATCCCGGGCCGGCGGCGCGGATTAACCGCGTCCGGCCGCGGCTGGTAGACTCTTCAGGTTGCCGTTCGATCGGCCGCGGATAAAGAGAGCTCGCGCATCAGGCGCCGGGCACCGCGCAATGAGGAGAAAGGGGATCCCATCTATGGCACTCGAATCAGACGTCAAGAAGGCGATCATCGAACAGTACGCGACGCACCCCGGTGACACCGGATCCCCCGAGGTGCAGGTCGCGATGCTGACGCAGCG
>DASQLG010000107.1:0-4344 GCA_035630115.1 Microbacterium sp.
TCTTCGCGACGCAGGTGTACAACCGCGGAGCGGCCACCCTGCACGCGCTGCGGATCGAGCTCGGCGATGAGGCGTTCTTCGCGGGAGCGCGGCTCTGGTTGCAGAGGTACAACGACTCCACGGCGACGAGTGAGGACTTCCAGGCCGTCTACGAAGAGGTGTCCGGCAAAGACCTGGACGGGTTCTTCCAGATCTGGCTGCGCGGCACGGAGAAGCCTCCTGCCACCTGGACGCTGCCGGTCTAGTCGGTCACGCCATCAGCCGGGCACGCCGGTTGGCCTGGATCCGCTTCGTCGTCGCCTTGAACCGCTGCGAATCGGGGATGCGGGCAAGCAGCGGCCCGGCGATCATCGTGATCAGCACGTAGGCGGTCGCCAGCGCCGCCAGCGACCGGTCCAGCCCCGCCGCCACCGCCAGCCCTGCGATCACGATCGAGAACTCCCCTCGCGGCGTGAGCGCGAAGCCGGCGCGCCATCGGCCTGGCTCGGCGATCCCTGACCGGCGGGCGGCGAGATAGCCGGTGAGCACCTTCGTGCCGATCGTGAGGACGGCCAGCGCGAGCGCAGGAACGAACATGGGGAACAGGTCGGCGGGATCGGTCGAGAGGCCGAAGAACAGGAAGAAGACGGCGGCGAACAGATCCCGCAGCGGGGTGAGCACACGCTGCGCGTGCTTGGCCGCCGGGCCGGAGATCGCGATTCCGACCAGGAACGCGCCGACCGCCGAGGAGATGTTCGCGCCGGCGGCGAGACCGGCGACCAGGAGCGTCAGGCCGAGCACCGACAGCAGCAGCACGTCCGCCTCTCTCGACCAGACGAGCTTGGAGACCAGACGGCCGTGGCGCAGCGCGATGTAGAGGATCAGGACGACCGCGGCCAGGGCGACGACGACCGAGATCGCGCCGGCGCCCAGGTCCATTCCGATCAGGAGGGCGGTCAAGACCGGAAGGTAGAAGGCCATCGCGAAGTCTTCGATCACGAGGATCGACAGGACCACCGGCGTCTCGCGGTTGGTGAGGCGTCCGAGATCCTGCAGCATCTTGGCGATCACTCCGGAGGAGGAGATCCACGTGATGCCGGCCATCACGACGGCAGCGACCGGTCCCCAGCCGAGCAGGAGGGCGATGAGCGCGCCCGGGGTCGCGTTCAGCAGCATGTCGATCAAGCCGGCCGCCTTCGATGACTTCAGGTTGCCCACGAGTTCTTGCGCGGTGTACTCCAGTCCGAGCATCAGCAGCAGGAGGATGACGCCGATCTCGGCTCCGACCTCGATGAACTCCTCGCCCTGTGTGAAGGGAAACAGTCCGCCCTCCCCGAAGGCGAGACCGCCGATGAGGATCAACGGGATCGGCGAGATTCCGAGCCACGCCGCAAGCCGGCTCAGGAGACCGATCCCCAGGATCAGGGCGCCTATCTCGATGAGGACGAGCGCGCCGTGGTCCATCCCCGGTGGTCAGCTTCCGGCGATGATGCGAACGAGGTGATCGAGGCCGTCACGCGTGCCCACCGCGACGATCGTGTCGCCGCTGAGCAGATGGTCGGCCGGACCCGGCGCGGGGAGGATGTCCGACTCGCGCACGATGGCGACGATCGAGCACCGGGTGCGGGTGCGCGCCTTCGTGTCGCCGAGCGGGTGACCGACGAACGGCGAGTCCGCGCGGAGCGGGATCTGCTCGATCGACAGGCCCGCCGCCTGCTCTCGCAGTCCCGCGAGCTGGGTGAGGATCAGCGAGCCGCCGAGCACCTCCGCCAGCGCGGTGGCCTCGTCGTCGGTCAGCGCGATCGTCTCGCTGGCACGATCGGGGTCGTCCTCGTCGGCGAGGGCGAGTTCGCGACCTCCGTCGCGCAGATTGAGGACCGACAGTCGGCGCCCCTCGTCCGTCACGATGTCATGGCGAACACCGATGCCGGGCAGTTCGGCGCGCTCTACGTGGGCGGGCATGCGTACATCATGGCACTCGAGCAGCGTCCACACCCCACCTCGGCGGCAGAAGCGGAGGGATGTAGCCTGACGACGAGCCGCGATGACGCGGCGCGGGACGGCGCCACCCGCCGTTCACCGAAAGGCCCTAACGTGACCGACATGAGCGATCCCGACGTTCCTCGCATGAAGCCCGACCTGCCGCAGTTCTCCGGGATCACGCCGACCGATGCGCTCGCGAGCGCGGTGGGCGCAGAGGGCCCCTCCAGCACCCGCAAGCGCATCGTGCTGGCGTGGGGGCTGTGGGACTGGGGCTCGGCGGCGTTCAACGCTGTCGTGACCACGTTCGTCTTCACGGTCTACCTCACCAGCTCGAGCTTCGGCCCCGAGGGCACCGTCGAGGCGCAGCTCGGATGGGCACTGGCCGCCGCCGGGCTGCTGATCGCCGTGCTGGCGCCGGTGACGGGGCAGCGTTCCGACACCTCGGGGCGCCGCAAGTTCTGGCTGGCCGTCAACACGTACATCGTGGTGGCCCTGACGGCCGCGATGTTCTTCGTCCAGCCCGATCCCGCGTTCCTGCTCCTGGGCCTCATCCTCGTGGCCGCCGGGAACGTGTTCTTCGAGTTCGCCGGCGTCAACTACAACGCGATGCTGTCGCAGGTCTCGACCCCCCGCTCGATCGGTCGCGTGAGCGGCTTCGGCTGGGGCATGGGCTACATCGGCGGGATCGTGCTGCTGCTGGTCGTGTACTTCGGCTTCGTCCAGGGGCTTTTCGGCGTTCCGGACGAAGACGGCCTTCCGATCCGGGTCGCGATGATCGTCTCCGCGGTCTGGTTCGGGCTGTTCGCCCTGCCGGTGCTGTTCGCCGTGCCCGAGTACCGCGGCACCGGCGCCAAGCGCGAGCGGGTCAGCTTCTTCGCGTCCTATCAGCGGCTCGGCCGCGACATCGCGAAGCTCTGGCGCGAGTCCCGGCACACGGTGTGGTTCCTGCTGGCCAGCGCCGTCTTCCGCGATGGGCTGGCCGGCGTGTTCACCTTCGGGGGCGTGCTCGCGGCATCCGTCTTCGGGTTCTCCGCCGGCGAGGTGATCATCTTCGCGATCGCCGCCAACGTCGTCGCGGGCATCTCCACGATCGCGGTCGGCGCGCTCGACGACAGGCTCGGCGCCAAGCCCGTGATCATCGTCGCCCTCTGCGGTCTGATCGTGTCGGGGCTGCTCGTCTTCCTCCTGCACGACGGCGGCCAGATCGTCTTCTGGACGGCGGGACTGGCCCTGACGCTCTTCGTGGGTCCGGCGCAGTCCGCGTCGCGCACGTTCCTGGCGCGGATCATCCCGCCGGGGCGCGAAGGCGAGGTCTTCGGTCTCTACGCCACGACCGGACGTGCGGTGTCGTTCCTCGCGCCGACGATGTTCGCGCTGTTCGTGTCGATCGGCGGCGCGACGTACTTCGGCATCCTCGGCATCGTGCTCGTGCTGGTGCTCGGCCTCGTACTGCTGATACCCGTCAAGGCCGTACAGGAGCGCCTGCGCGACTGATCGCTACTGCGGCCAGGAGTCGGCGAGCTTGGTGAGCAGCCGGGCGAGTTCGGCGCGCTCCGCCTCGGTGAAGGTGCCCAGCGCGGAGTCGATCGCCGTGCGGCGCTCGCCGCGGAACCCGCGCACGATGGCGAGCCCGTTGTCGGTGAGGGCGACGCGGGTGCGCCGGGCGTCCTCCGCGTCGGCCTCGCGTCGCACCAGACCCATCTGTGCGGCCTGCTGCACCAGGCGCGACGCCCGGGGCTGATCGACGCCGACCGCGTCGGCGATCTCGCTCACCGAGAGGGGTGCGGATGCCCCCGCCAGCGCTTCGAGCAGCCGCAGCCGGGCCGGGCCGCCGATCCGCGGTCCGGCGCCCCAAGGGGGCGGGCCGCCCCTTCCGCCGTGCGGGCCGCCGCGCATCCAGCCGGGATCGCCGTGGTGATGGTGCGGATGCTCGTGGCCGCCGTTCCACGGAGGTCGCGGCATCCGTCGCCCGCGGAGGCGCGCGAGTGCCGCCGCGATGGCGTCGGCGGGATCTGGGGATGCGGCGGGCATACTGCGAATTTACATGCCACTTGACATATTCTCACATCGCATGTCACAGTACATATACATGTTGTTATACATGCAAATATGACGGCTTCATCACGCCGTCCCGTGAAAGGACTTCCCATGGACAATCAAGACACCGACTTCACCTCGCCCTCCGATGAGGGACCCGCAGGCGATCGCCCGCTCGGCTTCTGGCTGCGTGCGGTTGACGGCCTGATCACGCGCGAGTTCGCCGCCGCCTTCGCGGGCGCCGGCGTCGACCGACGCGATTGGATGCTGCTGAACGCGCTCTCGGGCGATGTCGAGCTGCCCGCCTTCGCCGAGCGCTTCGCCCGCAAGGGCAAGCGCCTGCGC
>DASQLG010000108.1:0-51902 GCA_035630115.1 Microbacterium sp.
GAAGAGGTCGTGCGCGACCTCACGTAGTCGAATGCCCTGCGCGGTGCGCTGCGCGTCACGAACGGCGAGCGGTCCTCACCCGAGGACGACGTCTTGCGGCGACTCCCAGCACCGGCGACGCGCCTGCCGTCCGACATGCACGTCCTCTCTGCTGCGGCCCTCTGCCGGAACGTCCATCATGGTACTCCGGCGGGTGCGCGGCTAACCTAAGCACATGGCGGACATCTTCGACGTGATCGCGGACGGCACCCGCCGCGACATCCTGCAGCTCCTGCTCGATCGCTCATCCGCCGGCGAGCGCGGAACGAGCGTTTCGTACATCGTGCAGCAGCTCGGCGTGAGTCAGCCGACGGTGTCGAAGCATCTGAAGGTGCTGCGCGAGGCGCATCTCGTCTCGGTGCGCGAAGAGGGACAGCACCGCTATTACAGCCTGTCTTCGGCGCCGCTCGACGAGGTCGACGACTGGCTGATCCCGTTCCTCGACGAGGCGGATGCCGAGGCCGATCTGGCCGGTGCCTCCACACTGCCCGACTCCGCGGCTCACGCCGCCGATGTCGTCGGCCGTGCCGCGGCCTCCGCGAAGCACGCCCTCGAGAGCGCCCTGAAGAAGCTTCCCGGACGCTGATCTCGGGGGTCCGTCCCGCCCGGAGTGGGCGGGGTCACCGGCCGGATCTGCGGCCGAACAGCCACCCACCCCAGATCACGGCGAACAGCAGGATGCCGAAGCACCACCCGAGCGCCCACCATGCCTGAGTGCCGAGCGGCAGACCGAACAGCAGGCTGCGGATCGTCTCGATGATGGGCGTGACCGGCTGATTCTCGGCGATCCACTGCAGCCATGTCGGCATCGTGTCGACGGGCACGAACGCGCTCGAGAGGTAAGGGATGAACAGGATGATGAATCCGTATCCGTTCGCGGCCTCCGGACTGCCCGCGGCGAGGCCGATCGCGGCGAACAGGTACGTGATCGTGAGGATGTAGAGCGCGATCATGGCGATCGCACCGACCCACCCCCACACGTGCGCGGTCGGACGGAAGCCGACCAGCAGCGCGACCCCGATCACGACCCCGGTCGCGAGCAGATTGCGCAGCAGGCTTGCGACGACGTGGCCGGTGAGCACGGCGCTCGCGCGCAGCGGCATCGTGCGGAAGCGGTCGATGATTCCCGCCTTCATGTCTCCCGCGACGTACACCGCAGTCGAGGCGGCGCCGAACCCGGCGCACAGCAGGATGATGCCCGGAACCACGTAGTTCACGTACGAGCCCGAGGGATCGATCGCCCCTCCGAACACGAACGTGAACAGGAGCATGAGCATCACGGGGAGCATGATCGCCATGAGCAGCGACTCGCCGTCGCGCAGCGAGTGACGGAGGCTGCGCCTTACGAAGACGCCCTCGGCAGTCAGTCCTGAGATGCGGGGACGGATGCCGGGCACCGTAGGCGTGAGCGCGGTCATGCTGTCTCCTTGAGTGCGGGCGCGTCGGCCTCGCGGCCGCGGGCGGAGGTGAGCGTGAGGAACACGTCGTCCAGGCTCGGGCGACGCAGGGTGACGACGCCTTCGGCGCCGGATTCGTCCAGGACGTCGAGCGCACGGCGCAGACCCGTGACCGTGCCGTCTGTCGGCACCTCGGAGAGCAGGTCGCCGTGCCGGCCGTGCAGCTCGACGGTGTCACCGCCGACGCGGGCCTTCAGCTCCGCGGCCGTCCCGACCGCCACGATCCGCCCACCGTCCAGAACGGCGATGCGAGCGGCCAGCTGATCGGCCTCCTCCAGGTACTGCGTCGTCAGGAAGACGGTCGTTCCCGACTGGGCGAGGGAGCGGATGGTCTCCCACAGCTCCCGACGGCTCCGCGTGTCGAGGCCCGTCGTCGGCTCGTCGAGGAAGAGCACCTCGGGCGCCACGACGAAGCTCAGTGCGAGATCGAGCCTGCGGCGCATGCCGCCCGAATAGGCGCCGACTCGTTTGGTCGCCGCATCCACCAGGTCGAAGCGCTCGAGGAGCACCGCCGCGCGTTCGCGGGCGGCGAAGCGCGACAGGCCGGAGAGTCGCCCGAGCATCACGAGGTTCTCGCTGCCGGTCAGCACGTCATCGACGGCGGCCGACTGCCCGGTGAGGCTGATCCGCTGCTTCACGGCATCCGGCTCGTCGCGGACGTCGATGCCTGCCACCCGCGCGTGACCCTCGTCGGGCAGGGTGAGCGTGGTGAGAATGTTGATCGCCGTGGTCTTGCCCGCCCCGTTGGGTCCGAGCAGGGCGAAAACCTCGCCCTGGGCGACCGCGAAGTCGAGCCCGGCCAGGACCCGCTGGCGACCGAAGGACTTGCCGAGGCCGATGACCTCGATGGCTGGCTGCATGGCTTCTCCCTACTGTGTATCTACAAAACTGTTTATGACCATAACAGACTGTTTACGTAATAAACAGTCCTAGGATGAGAGAGAACAGAGAGGCGCGTCCATGGGTGGGGAAGCCGACATCGAGCTGCCGCGCGGCGTTGCGCTGGCATGGGGTGTGGCCGCCGACCCGCAACGCGGCCCGAAACGCGAGATGAGTGTCGAGAAGATCGTCGAGGCGGCGGTCGAGCTGGCGGACGCGGAGGGCCTCGGAGCCGTGTCCATGGCCGCGGTCGCGGCGCGGCTGGGCTATACGCCGATGTCGCTCTACCGCTACGTCAGCGCGAAGGACGACCTGCTGCTGCTCATGCAGGAGGAGGCCACCGGCCTGCCTCCCGAGCCGGTCCGCGAGGATGGCTGGCGGGCAGGACTCGCCCTGCTGTTCCACGGCATGCTCGCGTCGTACCTGCGGCATCCATGGATGCTCGACATCCCTATCACCGGCTCTCCCATCACCCCGAACAGCTCGGCGTGGATCGAAGCGGGCCTGGTGGTGCTGGCGGAGACGCCCCTCACGCAGGAGGAGCGGGTGGCGGTCACGCTGCTGGTGACCGGCCACGCGCGCTGGTACGGCACGGTCATGGCGGGCTACGCCACGCAGGGGCGGACCAGCGGACTCTCGCCGGAGCAGATCACCGCGCGAGAAGCATCCCTGTTCGATGCGCTCATCTCGGCGGACGGATACCCCGCATTGCGCGCCGCGGTCGATGACGGCGTCTTCATGTCCGACGCGGATCCGTTCGTGTTCGGCATCGAGCGGATCCTGGACGGAGTCGCGGCCTATCTGAGCGCGCTCGCCGCGGAAGACAAGCGGGCCGCGCCCGCCCCCTGGGCGGTGCTCGAGGATGGCGATGTGGTCTCGGACAAGAGAGTCCGCGAAGCGAAGAAGGTCGTTCGGGATGCCGAGAAGGCCCTCCGCGACGCCCGGAAACTCGAACGCATCGCCGTCCGCGACGCCCGCGAACGGCTCGCCCGTCGTCCGTCATCGTGACGCCCCGATTCCCCCAGCAGTCACTCGGGTTTACATGCGTCGCACCCACCACATAGAGTGTGGACAGCACGATCCTGGAAGGGGAGATCATGGCTGAGCTGCCTGATGTGCGCTTCCTGACGGTCGCCGAGGTCGCCGACATCATGCGGGTGTCGAAGATGACCGTCTATCGGCTCGTCCACTCCGGCGAACTGCCGGCGGTGCGATTCGGACGCAGCTATCGCGTTCCCGAGTCCGCGGTCACCGAAGCACTGCAGCGTCCGATTGCCGACGCCGGCTGAGCCCTCTCCACCGGTGCTGTTAGACTGCCCAGAGGCATTTTCCGTTCTTGCCGTTCCCGGGCATGACTGCACGCGAGTGCAGGTAGCCCAGACCCCGACTTAGTGAGGTTTTCCGTGGGTTCAGTCATCAAGAAGCGCCGCAAGCGCATGGCGAAGAAGAAGCACCGCAAGCTGCTTCGCAAGACTCGCCACCAGCGCCGCAACAAGAAGTAGCGGCACCGACACCGAGCGCCTGTCCGATGGACGGGCGCTTCGTGTTTCCGCTGCGGCATCCGACCTCTCCGAGTCGGGTCAGAATAGACGGATGAGAACGATCACCGTCGAGCAGCTGCGCGCCCGCCAGGGCGTGCCCCTCATCGATGTGCGCGAACCCGACGAATTCGCCGCCGGACGCGTGCCGGGCGCCGTCAACCTGCCGATGTCGCGCATCGGCGAGCTGCTGCACGAATTGCCCGAAGGCGAGTTCGACGTGATCTGCGCGATCGGCGGCCGGTCGGGCCGCGTCGTGGAGGCCCTCGAGGCGCGCGGCTACGAGGCCACGAACGTCGAGGGCGGGACGAACGGCTGGATCCAGGCGGGGTTCCCCGTCGAGCGATGACCGAGCTGACCCTGATCGGCAAGCCCGACTGCCACCTCTGCGATGTCGCCCGCGAGATCGTCGAGGGCGTCCTGGCGGAGCTGCCCGATGACGTCGCCGACGCGATCGAGGTGCGAGAGGCATCCATCGCCGATGATCCTGCGCTCTACGACGTGTGGTGGGAGAAGATCCCGGTCGTGCTCATCGACGGACGTCTGCATGCGCACTGGCGCCTCTCGCAGGAGCGCCTGCGTACCGCCCTGCTCGACGCGGCCGAGTGACCGTCAGGCAGTCAGCCGGCGACGCAGGGCGTCGAGCTCGGCGACGGTGACCCCGTTCGATCTCAGGTAGGCGGCCGAGTCGGCGTGCTCGCCATCGATCCACTCGAAGGCCTCGGCGATCGCCGAGGCCGGAGTGCCCGCGACGAGCGCGTCGAGTTCCGGACTTCGCGGCACGCCCATTGCGGAGATCATCGCGAACATCCGCTCGGCCCACGCCCCCGACAGGTTCGCCTCGGACGAGGTGTAATCCGCGATCACCGCGTCGCGGTCGGCTCCGACGGCATCCAGCAGCAGGGCGATGCCGACACCCGTGCGGTCCTTGCCGGCGGTGCAGTGCACGAGCACGGCGGCAGCGTCCTGCGGAACGTCGTCCGGCGCTGCGACGAGGCGGGCGAGCTCGGCGAAGGCGGCGCCGCCGTGCGTGAGCATCGAGACGTACAGCTCGCCGATGCGCGGCAGCTGGGCGAGGGCGTGCTGCACGGCCGAGGCTGCGGCATCCGGATCTCCCGCCTGCGCGCCCGCCTGCATCGCCTGCTGCGCCAGTCCGGTGAGAGCGCCCTCCAGGAGCGCCAGCTCGACCACGCGGAAGGGCCGCGTGGCGGGCAGTCGGTCGGGTGCCATCATGCGCTCGATCGGGCTGCGGAAGTCGACGATCACCCCGATGCTCGTGGTGGCGAGCTGCTCGAGGCCGGTCGGAGTCAGTCCGCTCAGCGCGTCGGACCGGTACAGCACGCCCGCACGCGTCGACCCGCCATCACGCAGCGGCATTCCGCCGGTGTCGCGGAAGTTGAACGAGCCGTCGAGGGATGCCGCCGCCACGATAGTGCAGCGGCTACGGGGCGAGCCGTGTCGGGCCGCGGAACAGGTACGTGACCTCGCGGATCGACGACTCCCCGAGCATGAGCATCAGCACGCGCGCGAGACCCATGCCGAATCCGCCGTGGGGCGGAACGCCGTAGCGGAAGAAGTCGAAGTAGAAGTCCAGATGCTCGGGCTCGAGCCCCTTCTGCTTCGCCTGTTCGATGAGGATGTCCACCCGGTGCTCGCGCTGCGCACCGGTCGTGATCTCGACCCCGTTGTAGAGCAGGTCGTAGCTCTTGGTCAGGCCGGTCTCGGCATCCCGCATGTGGTAGAAGGCGCGGATCTCGTGCGGGTAGTCGGTGATGAAGACGAAGTCGTGCCCGTGCGTCTCTTTGACATGAGCGGAGATCTGACGCTCGCCCTCGGGGTCGAGGTCGCCGTCGGTGCGGGGGATGTCGTAGCCGCGCGCAGTGACGATGTCGTGGGCTTCGGCCAGCGGGATCCGCGGGAACGGCGCGGTGGGAGCGGTGACGGTGACGCCGAAGAGCTCTTCGATCTCGGCCCCGTGCTTGTCGGCCACCGCGCCGATCGCGAACGCGAGCAGCTCCTCCTGCATGCGCGCGACGTCTTCGTGCGAGTCGATCCAGCTGATCTCGGCGTCGATGCTCGTGAACTCGGTCGCGTGACGGCTTGTGAAGCTCGGGTCGGCCCGGTAGACGTCGCCGATCTCGAAGATCTTGCCGAAGCCGGCCGACTGCGCCATCTGCTTGAAGAACTGCGGGCTCTGCGCGAGGTAGGCGGTCTGCTCGCCGAAGTACTCGAGCGCGAACAGCTCGGCGTTGGACTCGGATGCCGAGGACATGAGCTTCGGGGAGTGGATCTCGATGAAGTCGCGCTCGATCCACCACGTGCGCATCGCGTGCTCGAGCGTGGTCTGCACGCGGAAGATGAGGTTGTTGCGGCGCTGGCGCAGGTCGAGGAAGCGCCAGTCCATGCGCTTGTCCTGCGCGCTGTCGGCCGCGATCGGCGTCTCGGGCAGGGCGAGCGCGGCGATCTCGAGCGAGCCGACCTTGATCTCGACGCCGCCGAGCTTGACCCGCGCGTCGTTCTTGAGGTCTCCGTTCACCGTGAGGAAGGTGCCGGTGGTCAGCGCGGAGATCGTGTCGGTGAGGGCGAGGGCATCGGCATCCTGCGGCTCGGCGCCCTCGACGGGCTCGACCGGCGGGCGCGTCGCCGGGTTGACCAGCTGCACCGCCCCGGTCTCGTCGCGAAGGATGACGAACTGCACCTTCTTCTGGTCGCGGACGGTCTCGACCCACCCCGAGACCGAGACAGGACCATCGGGAAGGGACTGCAGCTGCTTCACAAGAACGCGTTCACTCACGAGGGGACAGTCTACGGGCCGCTGTTCACACGGCCCGCTCAGGTTCTGGACACCTTGGGTCGGTAGCCTCGCGACAGCAGCCTCGCCGATGTCGCCCGAGTGACCGCCTGATTCCAGGGAGCCCAATGACCGACATCGTCCACGCCTCCACGCCGCACGACGGCTCGTGGCTCACGACCATCGTCGACGCCGTGGTGTCGCTCATGGACGTGATCGGCCCGGCCGGCGCCGGTATCGCGATCGCGCTGGAGAACCTGTTCCCGCCGCTGCCCAGCGAGGTGATCCTGCCGATGGCGGGGCTCGCCGCCAGCCGCGGATCGTTCAGCCTCGTCGAGGCGATCGTCTGGACGACCCTCGGCTCGATCGTGGGCGCCTTCGCGCTGTACGGCCTCGGGGCGTGGTTGGGTGTCGCCCGCCTGCGCGCGGTCGCGGCGCGGGTTCCGCTCCTGCATCCGGAGGACATCGACCGCACGGTCGCCTGGTTCGGGCGTCACGGCGGCAAGGCCGTGTTCTTCGGTCGCATGATCCCGCTGTTCCGCAGCCTCATCTCGATCCCCGCCGGGATCACGCGGATGCCGCTGTGGAAGTTCGGCCTCCTCACGGCGGCCGGAAGTCTGATCTGGAATTCGATCTTCGTCTTCGCCGGATTCTTCCTCGGCGAATCGTGGCCGGTCGTGGAGCAGTACGCCGACATCCTGCAATACGTCGTGATCGCCGCCGCCGCAGGGGGCATCTCGTGGTTCGTCTACGCCCGGACGCGGTCGCTGCTGGCATCCCGTCGCACGATCGCCACCGACGACGCGGCCTGATCCGGATTCGGCCGAGTGGCCGCGCCACCGCGCCTCTATGATGAGCGCGTGACGACGCCGCCTCCTGAATACCCGCCCCCGCCCGGGCCTTACGGACAGCAACCGGCCGCGTATGGGCAAGCGGCGAGCCCGTACGGCTACGCGGTGCCCCCGGCACCGCAGAAGCGGCCGCTCCGCACCTGGGACCTCGTGATCACGATCGTCCTGCTGGTGCTGGACGGCGTGCTCGCGGCGATCATGTCGTTCTTCGGGTTCTTCCTCGCGATGGCGGGTGACTCGTGCGGTGCCCGCGACTGCAACGCCGACTTCATCGCCATCGGGCTGATGGTCGCCGTCGCCCTGCCGTGGATCGTGCTGATCATCGTCGCCGTCGTCTCGATCGTGCTGCTCGTGAAGCGGCGCCTCGCTTTCTGGGTTCCGCTCGTCGGGGCGGTCCTCATCATCGGCTCGTGGTTCGTCGGTGCGATGATCGCCTCGGCGGGGGTTCCGGGAGCTCTCTAGGGCGTCAAGAACGTACAATCGCCCGGCCGCTCCACCCGATAGCGTTCCGAGCATGGACGTCGATGCAGCAACCCAGACGATGATCGACAACGTGCCGGCCAAGACCGGCCGGACGATGGACGAGTGGTTCGCGATCGTCGACGCGGCAGGTCTCGACAAGCACGGCCTGATCCTGTCGCATCTGAAGTCCGAGTACGGCGTCTCGCACGGCTTCGCGAACCTGATCGCCGCTCGTGCCCTGTCGCGCGGGCAGGAGGTCACCGAGGACGACCTCGTCGACGCGCAGTACGCAGGACGTAAGGCTCCGCTGCGTCCGCTGTACGAGCGACTCCTCGCCGAGATCACCCGTTTCGGCCCCGACGTGGAGGTCGCGCCGAAGAAGACGAGCGTCTCCCTGCGCCGGGGCAAGCAGTTCGCGCTGATCGAGGCGCCCAGCGCCGCGCGCCTGCAGCTCGGGTTGAATCTCGGCGACGCGACCGCGACGGGTCGTCTGCGCGTGGCGGGCGGCATGTGCACCCATCGGGTCGACGTGACCTCGGGCGAGCAGATCGACGCCGAGCTCATCGGCTGGCTGCACCAGGCGTACGAGCAGGCCTGAGGTCACGGGCCGGGCGGCAGCTCCTCGAGCGGAACGAAGCTCGCCGCGTCCGGTCCGAACTCCGCGACGCGACGATGGTACTCGGCCGGAGTCCAGCCGGTGAAGCGGCGGAAGGCGCGGATCACGTGCGGCTGATCGTAGTAGCCGGATGCCGCGGCCAGGCCCGCCCAGTCCGGTGCGGGGTCACCGCCCTGCAGGGCCGTGACGAAAGTGTGGAACCGCCAGAGCTGGGCGTACGACTTCGGCGTCATGCCCATCGCCGCGCGGAAGCGCGTGATGAGCGTGCGGTGCGCAACGCCCGCTGCCTCGGCGAGACCGCCGATCGCAACGCCGGGGTCGCGCTGAATGGCCGCCACGGCGTCGTCGACGACGGTGTCCGCACTGCGCGCGGTGCGCTGGGCGCCGAGGAAGCTTGCGAACGCATCGAGGGCGGCATCCGGAGAGTCGGCGTGCCGCGCCTCGGCGACGAGCTCGTCGACACCCGTCCACAGCATCCTCGCATCGACCACGCGGCCGGCCAGTTCGGCGGGGGCGGCATCCGTCAGCAGCGGCAGGTGAGCCGGCAGCAGCTCCGCGCCGACGTGGTGGATCGTCGCGGGCGACTCGATCACCAGGTACTCAGACTGGATGCCGGAGACGAAGGCGTCCGCGACGAGCGTCGCCTCGCCGCGACGATCGAACATCCGATACGGACTCGACAGGTTGAGGATGACGTGAACGGACGGCAGCGGCAGGATCTTCTCGAATCTGCGCGGCGGTGTGGTCTCGAGCACCCACAGTCTCGACACGACTCCCTCCAGGCCCGTGGGTGCGAAAGCACGTTCCTCGTAGATCACTTTCGTCACGCTAGCGCTCGGGCCTGCGCTCAGCCCGCCCACAGAACGGCCCACCGTAGACTGGTGGGGTGCCCGCCGACCGCCTTCATCTCGTGCGCCACGGAGAGGTCCACAACCCCCGCCGCGTGCTGTACGGGCGGCTTCCGGGCTACGGGCTGAGCGCCGACGGACGGCGGATGGCGCGGCAATCCGCGCAGTACGTGCACGGGCTCGGACGCCCGATCGGCGCGCTGATCTCGTCGCCGCTGCAGCGCACGCGGGAGTCTGCCGAACCGTTCACCGAGCTGCTGGGCATCGAGCCGGTGATCGACGAGCGGGTCATCGAGCCCACGAACATCTTCGAGGGCCGGCGGATGAGCCGTGCGCTCATGAACCCGATGAGCTGGCGCCACCTCGCGCGGCCGGAGATCCCCTCTTGGGGCGAGCCGTACGCGCAGGTCGTCGACCGGATGCAGGAGGCCATGCGCGATTCCTGGACCCGCGTCGAGTCCGGCGATGTCGTGATCGTCGGCCATCAGCTGCCGATCTGGGTCACGCACCTCTTCGTGGCGGGCCTTCCGACGCGTCACGATCCGCGTCGGCGTCGCTGTGCGCTCTCGAGCGTGACGAGCTTCGAGCTCGTCGGCGACGTCTGGCGGGAGACCGACTATGCGGAGCCGGCATCGACGGCCGGCGCCGTCGACGTGGGGGCCGTCTGATGCTCGGCATCCGATCTCGGCTTGCGAAGCGCGCCGCGGCCGCCGTGATCGCCGGCGCGGCCGTGCTGTCGCTGGCCGCCTGCACGAACGATCCGCTCGCCGAGCAGTACCGCGCGGGCGACAACAAGGGCTACATCGCGGGCGACCGCAGCATCGTCGAGATCCCGCTCGACCAGCGCGGCGATCCGGTGGAGTTCGCGGCGACGACCGAGTCCGGAGCCGAAGTCACGAGCGAGGACTACCTCGGCGATGTCCTCGTCGTCAACTTCTGGTACGCCGCCTGCGGACCGTGCCGTGCCGAGGCCGGCGACCTCGAGGACGCGTACACCTCGTTCGCGGGCGACGACGTCGCCTTCCTCGGGATCAACACGATCGATTCGCCAGAGGCGGCGGCCGCATTCGCCGAGACCTACGGCATCACCTACCCGAGCGCGATCGCGTCCGAGACGCCCGCGATCAAGCTCGCGTTCGCCGAGAAGACGCCGATCCAGGCGACCCCGACGACGCTCGTGCTGGATGCCGAAGGCCGCGTGGCCGCGCGCGTCATCGGCCAGCTGCCCGACCCCTCCATCCTCAAGACCCTCGTGCGCGACACCCTCGCGGAGTCGTCGTGAATCCGGGCGCGATCGTCGCCGACGGCGCGCTCTGGCTCGCCCTTCCGATCGCGGTGCTCGCCGGTCTGGTGTCGTTCCTCTCGCCGTGCGTCCTGCCACTCGTTCCCGGGTACCTGGGTTTCATCGGCGGAGCTGTCGCACCGCAGGCGGTCATCCATCCCGTCGACGTTTCAGACGTTTCGTCTCGCTTCGCGCGCTCGACGACCGGGAGCGCGGTCGTTGAGCGAGGAGCGCAGCGACGAGACGAAACGCCCGAGCAGCCGAGCCGGGGCAGACTGCTCGTCGGCGTGCTTCTGTTCATCGCGGGCTTCACCGTCGTGTTCATGGCGGTCAACATCCTCGGCGGCACGGTGGGGCGCTTCTTCATCGAGTACGCCGAACCGATCACGCGCGTGATGGGCATGATCGTGATCCTGCTCGGGCTCGTGTTCATCGGCCTCTTCGGCTTCGCGCAGCGCACGTTCAAGCCTCAGGTGCGCGGAAACGTCGGTCTCATCGGCGCACCGCTGCTGGGTCTGGCACTCGGGATCGGGTGGGCGCCGTGCATCGGCCCGACCCTCGGCGCGATCCTGGCGATGTCGTGGAACTTCGGCGATCCCTTCCGGGCGGGGCTCCTCGGCCTGGCCTATTCGCTCGGCCTCGGCATCCCGTTCATCCTGCTCACCCTCGGCTTCGGGTGGGCGACGCGCTCGGTCGGCTTCCTCCGCCGCCACATCCGCACCGTCAACATCGTCGGCGGCGTGCTGCTCGTGATCCTCGGCGTCCTGATGGTGTCCGGCATCTGGACGGCGCTCATGGCGCAGCTGCAGGGGGTGTTCCTGAATGTCCCGCTCCCGCTCTGACGATTCCAGCGCATCCACGCCCGCCGAGGGCACGCTGCGCCCCGCCGATCACGCCGACTCCACGGCTCGCACGGCATCCGACGACATCAGCCAGCCCGCCCTCGGGCCGGTGGGCTGGCTGCGGTGGGGATGGCGGCAGCTGACGAGCATGCGCACCGCGCTCGTCCTGCTGCTGCTGCTGGCGATCGCCGCCGTGCCCGGGTCGATCGTGCCGCAGCGCAGCGCCGACCCCAACGGCGTCAGCCAGTACTTCGTGGACAACCCCGACCTCGCGCCGGTGCTCGATAACCTGCAGCTGTTCGACGTGTACACGTCGGTCTGGTTCTCCTCCATCTACATCCTGCTGTTCATCTCGCTGATCGGCTGCGTGATCCCGCGCACGAAGC
The DNA here is from genome assembly GCA_035630115.1 of Microbacterium sp. Lineage (GTDB taxonomy): Bacteria > Actinomycetota > Actinomycetes > Actinomycetales > Microbacteriaceae > Microbacterium. Next base: position 11,992 of record DASQLG010000108.1, read on the forward strand.
ACCACGGGAAGGCCCTGCGCGCCAGGCCGCCGCGCACTCCCGCGCGTTTGGAGCGCCTCGCCGATTTCCGTTCGACGACGCTTCCGCTGTCGACCGGAGCGGATAACGGGGCTTCCGCTGCCACCGCCGTCGAGGTCGCCGCCGATCAGCTGCGTCGCGGCGGCTACCGGGTCGAGCGGTACGAGACTCGCGGCACCCTGTCGGTCTCGGCCGAACGCGGCTACGTGCGCGAGACCGGCAACCTCGTCTTCCATACGGCGCTCATCGGTGTGCTCGTGGCGGTCGGCGTCGGTGGGGGATTCACGTACACCGGACAGGGCGTGATCATCGAGGGCGGCACATTCGTCAACACGATGCTCGACTACACCTCCTTCAACCCGGGACGCTTCGTCGACGAGGAGACGCTCACGCCGTACTCCCTGACGCTCGACGAGTTCAGCGTGACCTATCAGCCGGCCGGCGAGCAGGGGGCCGGGCAGGCGGGCGACTTCATCGCGCATCTGACGACCCAGCTGGCCGGGGGAGAACGCGCCCAGGGTGAGGTGCGCGTGAACCATCCGCTGGAGATGGCGGCAGACCGCATCTACCTGATGGGCAACGGCTACGCGCCGACGATCACGATCCGCAACGCCGACGACGTCGTGGTGTTCTCCGAGTCGGTGCCCTTCCTGCCGCAGGACACGAACATGACCTCCCTCGGCGTGATCAAGGTGCCCGACGGCATGCCGGAGCAGCTGGGACTGGTCGGCTTCTTCTACCCGACCCAGGCGCCGCTGACCACCGGAGCATTCGCGTCCGCCTACCCCGCGCTGATCAACCCCGTGATCACCCTCGACGTGTACGAGGGCGACCTCGGGATCGACGACGGCACACCGCGCTCGGTGTACACGCTCGACACCGGTGCCATGACGCAGCTCACCGGCCGTGCGATCGACGTGGCCTCCATCGAGCTGGCGCCGGGCGAGACGGCCGCGCTGCCGGACGACCTCGGAACGATCACGTTCGAGAACGAAGCCCCGGCCGGCGCCGAGGGGTACGAAGATTCGGTGAAGCGGTTCGTCTCACTCTCGATCCACCGGGATGCCGCCGCGACGTGGGTGCTGGCGTTCGCCGTTCTCGCGCTGCTCGGTCTCCTGGCCGCTCTCTTCGTGCCGCGCCGACGGCTCTGGGTCAAGGCCACCGCGCACGACGGGGCGCTGCGCCTCGAATACGCGGGCCTCGCCCGAGGCGAGGACCCGGCGATCGGGGCCGCCCTCGACCAGTTCGTGCAGCGGCACCGCGACGCCCTCGACCCGCTGCTGCGGGAGCACCTCGACGGCCGCCCGCCGTCGACCGATGCCCATCAGCCGGGCTCGGCTGATACGCCCCGCGTAGACTGAGAAGCATGGACGGCACCCTCACGCTCGACTCGGTCTCCGTGCTGCTGGTGTGGACCGCGATCGCGATCTACGCGCTCGCTTTCGTCGCGTACGCGTTCGACCTCGCACGCCGCAGCGCGCGTGCCGCCGATCTCCACGACGCCGCGCAGGATGCCGCCACCCGCGAGCGCGAGCTGGTCACGGTGTCGTCGCCGGGAGCCTCGGCGCAATCGCCGACCGCGGCATCCGTCCCGGGGTCGGCGGGCCGGGATGCGAACGCGCGGCTTCGCGACCAGGAGCGTGCGGCCGAGGCGACGTTCACGGCCCGCCCGGGTGACCGGCCGCGGCTGATGTGGGCTCGGATCGGCACTGCGCTGACCATGCTCGGCCTGTTGTTCCATGTTGCGGGCGACGTCACGCGCGGCATCGCCGCGGGTCGCGTGCCGTGGTCGAATATGTACGAGTTCGCCCTCACCGGCACTATGCTGATCGTCGCGGTGTACCTGGTGGCGCTCCTCCGGTACGACCTGCGGTTCCTCGGCGCGTTCATCACCGGCCTCGTCGTCCTGCTGCTCGGCGGCGCCGCGCTGGCGTTCTACGTCGAGATCTCGCCCCTGATGGACCCGCTCAAGAGCGTGTGGCTGGTCATCCACGTGTTCGTGGCGTCGCTGGCAACCGCACTGTTCGCCCTGGCCTTCGGCCTGTCTGTGCTGCAGCTCATGCAGGCTCGACGCGAGCGCAAGACGGCCGCGCTGGCGGATGCCGCGCCCGAGGCGATCGCGGCGGCCAAGACCGGTCCGCGCTTCCTCCGCACGCTGCCCGGCAGCGACGCCCTGGAGTCGATCGCCTACCGCTTCGCCATCATCGGGTTCATCTTCTGGACCTTCACCCTCATCGCCGGCTCGATCTGGGCGAACGACGCGTGGGGCCGGTACTGGGGGTTCGACACCAAAGAGGTGTGGACCTTCGTCATCTGGGTGCTGTATGCGGGCTACATCCACGCCCGTGCGACGCGAGGCTGGCGCGGTTCGAGGTCGGCGTGGCTGTCGATCATCGGATTCACTGCCGTCCTTTTCAACTTCACGATCGTGAACATGTTCTTCAAAGGGCTGCACGCCTACTCCGGCCTCAGCTGAGAAGGCGTCGCGTCAGATGACCCTCCCGTTCTGGGCGCCTTGACACGGTCGGAGCGCAGGTCTAGCTTGTGATCCGGATGAACGCGTGCACTTGGGGGTCGCGCAGAGCAAGCCGGTTCGGAGAGCCGCAGCCGCGGATCTGGGTGTGCCGGCGCTTTGTGAAGTGTCGACTTCGGGGCAGGCGCGATGATCAGGTCAGACAGCGGAGAGCGTTTGGGCAGCGCCGCTTCCCGCGTCGGATCTGCGCGAAGGCGCACGCGCGCCGTGCGCCCGGAGCGACCTGCGAAGCGCCGGGGTTATGGGCATGCCCACCTCACGCGGCGACACGGCGCCGTGTGCGACCCTCCCGACTGAGCCTGTTGCCGGGCGCGTTGGGGCGCTCTCGGTGACCGGTATGCGCCGAGCCCGTCCTACGCCGGGACCGGAGATGCCGCGAGAAGATCGCGTGAGCGCGCGACCCGCTGGCGCGCCACCGCGAACGTGGTCGCGATGAAAGCGAGGCCGGTCCAGATCAGCAGACCAGCGATGCCGGCGCCGAGGCCCGTGGCATCCGTCAGCGCCGCCAGCATCCCGTTGTAGGCGGGAGCGGTCGGCAGCAGCGCCGCCGCGTCCGAGAGCCCGCCCGGCACGGTCGAGACCACACCGGTCGCGACGGCGAGCACGCCGACGAGCGCCGCGAGCCACCGGCCCGCGCCGCCGAAGACGGCGACGAGGGCCTGGTTGACCGCAGCGAAGGCGACGCCCGCGATGACGCACAGCGCCGTGAACAGCGACCACTGGCCCCAGTCGTACGATGCGGCGAGCTGGACGACACCGGCGACGAGCAGACCCTGCACCGCGCCGAGGGCCGCGGCCGGTGCGAGGCCCCGGAGTGCGAGCAGGCCGGAAGGTGCGCGAGAGGTGAGGGAGCGACGCGACGCGGCCTGCAGCGCCACGAATGTGCCGAGGCCTCCGAACCACAGGGCCAGAGTCGCCAGCAGGGGAACGGCGGAGGCGCCGAACAGAGACGAGCCGATCCCGGCCGTGGTGACCGGATCGGCCACGACCGCCGCGAGGCTCGTCGCGTCGTCATCGGAGTAGGAAGGGATAGCCGCGGATGCCTGGGTGAGCCCGTCGGCGAGGGTCGACGTCCCGTCGGCGAGCGATCGGACACCGGTGGCGAGGGACCCGGCGCCATCCGCGGCCTGCGTCGCTCCGTCCGCGAGGGCGGCGGCACCCGTGCCGAGCTGCCGCGCTCCGGATGCGGACTGCGAGGTCGCGCCCGACAGCTGAGCCAGGCCGGCGCCGAGCTGGTCGACCCCGTCGGCGATCGTGCGGAACTGCGCGGCGAGTTGCGCGGGTGCCTGCGCGGCGAACTGGTCGAGTGCGCCGTCGGCGGTGCCGGCCGCGACCGCGGAGGTCTGAGCCGATTGCGCCGCGGCGCCGGCGCTCACGGCGGCCGCGCCCGCGGAAGAGGCGAGCGCTGCGGCGGAGGCGGATGCCGCCGCCACCTCATCGCAGTAAGCGGGGGTCGCGGTGGCATCGCAGGTCGCGGCGAGCGCGCCGAGCGTCTGGGCGAGCGCGCCTGCCTCGGTCGCCACGGCAGGAAGGGCCAGGGCGACCCCGCCGACGGCGGTCGCCGTGCCCACGGTCGAGTCGGCGGCACCCTGGGCGAATCCGAGGATGACATGGGGCACGATGCCGTCCTGTTCGATGGTGGCCGCGCCCTGGCGCACTCCCGCCGACAGCTGCGCGGCGCCGGTCTGGGCGCCGCTGATGCCGCCGGCGATCTGGTCGAGACCGCCGGCGAGGGCGCCGGCTCCGGATGACAGCTGCGAGTTGCCGTCGGCGAGCTGGTCGATGCCGCCGGGCAGCTCCGCAGCGCCGTCTGCGGCCTGCGTCGCCCCGTCGGCGAGCTGATGCGCGCCGTCGGCGGCCTCGCCGAGCTGGTCGCCGAAGGTGGTGAACCCGAGGAACACGTTCTCGAGGTACACCTGCGACAGCTGCTGGCCCATGATGGATGCCGCCGCCGAGGTCACCTGCGCCGTGATGGCGTCGTCCACGACCTTCGAGTCGGGAGGCGTCGACACCTCGATCGTCGCCTGCTCGGGCGTACCGCCCGGTGCGGTGGAGGTGGCCGCAGCGGAGAAGTTCTCCGGGATGGTCACGACGGCCTGGTAGGTGCCGTCGGCGAGGCCGGCGGCGGCGTCGTCGGCGTTCGAGATCGTCCAGTCGAGGTTGCTGGCGACCTCGTCAGATCCCTCGACCAGTCCGGCCGTGAGCTGGCGGCCGAGAGGCACCAGCTGGTCGTCGATCGTGACGGGCTCGTCCTCGTTCACGATCGCCGCGCTCATGTTGTCGAGGCGCTCGGCCGGGTTGTACAGGGCGGCGACGAGGATGCCGCCGATGAGCACGGGCAGCAGCAGCACGCCGATGAGCGTGAGCCAGGTGATCGGGCGCCGCGATCGGGCGCGTTCGATGGGGAGAGTCATGCTTCGACTCCTTCGGGGTCGCTCAGCAGAAGCGGGTCGCTCAGCACAGGTGCCGGCACCTCGGTCGGGGACGAGGCGGCGCCGCGCCGGAGGGCGCCGGCAGGCGCCGTGATATCGAGTACGGGAGTTCCGGGCCAGCCTGCTTCAGCAAGCAGCGCCTGCGCGGCATCCGGATGGGTCGATGCGACGACGAGCGACAGCCCGGGCGTCGCGGCGGCGGCATCGCGCAGCGCCGCGGCGGCCTGATCGTGCGCCGAGCCGGAGAGCAGTGCGTCGAGCCCGTCGATCACGAGGATCCGTGGCCGGCCGCCCAGCGCGCGCCGCAGGTCGCGGACGGGCTGAGCAGACCCCTCGAGCAGGGCGACACCGACATGCGCGCGCACCCATGCCTCGCGACCGGGCAGCAGATGGCCGCCGACCCGAGCGCGTCCCTCCATCGTGGCGCGACCCGCCAGCGCCAGCAGAAGCGCGCGCGGCCCGCGCGCATCCTTCGCCGTGATCACCAGGCCGCGACCCGCCTCGACGCGCAGCGCGACGTCGTCGACCAGGTGCACGTCACCGGCGCGCACTCCGAGTCCGTCGGCGACGACCGCCGCCGTGGTGTTCGGCTCGGGCCAGTCGGTCAGCGCGACCTCGCGCTGCACCGCCTCGCCTTCGATGTCGAAGTGGGGGAGGGTGCGCTCGAGCCACTTCGGCAGCCACCACGCCTTGTCGCCGAGAAGCGCCATGACGGCGGGCGTCAGCGTCATGCGCACGAGGAACGCGTCGATCACGATGCCGACCGCCAGGCCGAGTGCGATCGGCTTGAGCGAGGCATCTCCCTCGGGCACGAAAGCCGCGAACACCGCGAACATGATGAGCGCCGCGGCCGTGACCACGCGGGCCGACGACGTGAACCCCGATCTGATCGCGCCCAGAGCGATCGCCCGTGCCTCGGCGGGTGTCGCGCCGTTCTTGCGGGAGTGGACGTAGTCCTCCCGCATCCGCGAGACGAGGAAGACCTCGTAGTCCATCGCGAGGCCGAACAGCACGCCCATGAGCACGATCGGCATGAAGCTGATGATGGGTCCGGTGCGGGTGACGTGGAGGAGCTCGGCGAGCCAGCCCCAGTCGAACACCGCGGCGACGACGCCGAAGGCGGCGGCGACCGAGAGCAGGTAGCCGAGGGCGGCCTTGATCGGCACGGCGATCGAGCGGAACACGATCGTCAGCAGCACGAGCGACAGGCCCACGACGAAGATCCCGAACGGCACGAGTGCCGCACCGAGCTGGTCGGAGATGTCGATCGCGACCGCGGTGAAGCCGGTGACCTTGACGTCGATGCCGTATTCGTCCAGCCAGCGGTCGTGCTGGTCGCGCAGTTCCCGCACGAGCTCAGCCGTCGCGGGGTCATCGGGCGCCGTGGTCGGGATGAGCTGGACGATGCCGGTGTCGGCGGTCTCGTTTGGCGTCGCGAGGGCGACGAGCTCGACCCCGGGCAGGCTCTCCACATCGTCGGCCAGGTCGCTCATCAGGCCCAGCGGATCCGTCGAGGTGACGATCGTGCCGGTCAGCACGATCGGACCGTTGAATCCCGGACCGAACTCCTCGGCGACGAGATCGTAGCTCTGCCGCGCCTCGTTCTCTTCGGGCAGCATCCCGGCATTGGGGAGGGCGAGGGTGAGGCTCGCGGCGGGGATCGCCATGATGCCGAGCGTGAGCACGACCGCGACCGTCGTGACGATCGGGTGCTTCGTCACCATCCCGACCCAACGGGCGGCGAACCCGCGCTTCGGAGCGGCGCCCGCAGGCTTCTTCCCGACCCGCTTCGGTCGCCCCGCAACACCCCCCTTGAGGAAGCCGAGCATTGCCGGGGTCAGGGTCAGCGCCACCAGCACGGCGATCGCGACGGCGACCGCCGCGGCGATGCCCATCGTGGTGAGGAACGGTATGCCGGCGAACGAGAGTCCGATCAGGGCGATCAGCACCGTCACGCCGGCGAAGACCACGGCCGATCCCGCAGTGCCGGTCGCGCGCGCAGCGGACTCCTCAGGCTCCATCCCCGCGCGCACCTGGTCCTGATGTCGGGCGGCGATGAACAGCGCATAGTCGATGCCGACCGCCAGCCCCAGCATGAGTGCGAGGAGGGGAGTGGTGGAGGAGATGCTCGCGAAGGCGGTCGAGAGGAAGATGAGCGCGATCGACAGGCCGACGCCGATGATCGCCGTCAGCAGGGGGAGCCCCGCGACCACGAACGACCGGAACGTCACGATCAGCACGAGCAGGGCGATGAGCAGGCCGATCGCCTCGGTGATCGTCACGCCGGGGACGGACAGGGCGAAGAGGTCGCCGCCCAGCGCCACCTCGGAGCCCGCCGGCAGGTCGTCGCGGAGCTCGGCCGCGACATCCTGCAGGGCCGTCTTGGTGCCGGGCGGTACATCGGTCGCCTGGCCGTCGAACTGCATGCGGACGATCGCAGCGTCACCGTCCTCGGACACCTGGCCGTCGACGATCTCGCTGAACGGGTCGGTGACCGCGAGGATGCCGCCGAGGTCTTCGAGTTCGCCGATCGTGCCGGCGATCTCGGTCGAGTACGGATCGCCCTCGATGGGGGCGCCGTCGGCGGTGACGATGATCATCTGCGCGCTCGTGCCGCTCGCCTGCGGGAAGGTGCGGTTCAGCTGCTCGATGCCGGCCTGCGACTCTGTTCCGGGGATCGAGAAGGAGTTGTCCGTGCCCTGCCCCAGCGTCACTGCGCCCAGCGCGCCGAGTCCGAGCAGGAGCACCCAGGCGATGAGGATACGCCAGGAGTGGCGGTACGACCATCGGCCGAGCGCATAGAGAAGAGTGGACAACAGCGCCTCCGCGGAGAGATCCGAGTTACAGCAGCCAGAAAGGATGGATACAGCGCTGTATCGGATACATGAGTGTATCGTAGAGCGCGCACCGGCGCGTAACCTGTGTACTGCGTGTGTGTTCGACCCGCCAACCGGGTCCGAGAAGAGAAGTGATGACCGACACCGTCAACCCGCCCTCGAACGAGCCGACGTCGCGCCGCCGCGAGGCCACCCGTCGGAAGCTGCTGGATGCCGCTGCCCAGGTGTTCGCCGAAGAGGGACTGGACGCGGCATCCGTCGAGGCGATCTGCGAACGCGCCGGATTCACGCGCGGCGCGTTCTACTCCAACTTCGAGACGAAGGACGAGCTGTTCCTCGAGCTCGCCGGGCGGGTGGCGCGCGAGCGTGTGGACGCGGTGCGGGAGCGGGTCGCGATCCTCGAGCGCGAGGGGGGTCTGCACGACGTCGCGACCGACGCGCTCGCGATCGTCGAGCAGGTCTTGGACGTCTCCGGAGACGACCGACTGGCGATCCTCCTCATGAGCGAGATCCGCATCCACGCGCTGCGCGACTCCCGGCTCGGGGCGGCGTACCTCGCCCAGGATGCCGAGATGCGCGCGAGTGTGGCGCAGATCATCACCGACATCGCTTTGGCCAAGACCCTGCGCTTCCGCATGCCCGCTGACGACGTCGCACGCCTGATGCTGACCGTCTGGGAGAGCGAGTCGGTCCGCGCCACGATGGCGGGCCTGGACTACGAGGCCGTGTGCCGCCGGACGAGCGAGGAGCTGGCCCGCGTCGCGCAGCTGGTGATCGAGCAGCCGCAGCCCTGACGCTCACGCACGGCTGAGCTCCGAGTGGCAGCGCGCGATCCGCGCCCGCCACCATTCGAGTCGATCCTCGGATGCCGCGTACTGATCGAGCAGTGAGCCGTCGGGTGTGACGCGACCCACCGGAAGCGACCCGTCCCGCGGGAGCAGTGCCGGCGAGACCACATCCGCCGCCAGCAGCGCGGACGTCCCCAGTCCGCAGTCGTAGTCGAGTTCGGGCAGGGCAGCGGCGAGGGCGGCGCCCATGGCCAGCCCGACCGATGTGTCGAGCGCGCTCGAGACCACGGCGGGCAGACCCGCCTCGGCCACGATCTCCAGGGCGCGGTGGACACCTCCGAGCGGCTGCGCCTTCACCACGATGATGTCGGCGGCACCTGCCCGGGCGACGGCGATCGGGTCGGCAGCCTTGCGCACGCTCTCGTCGGCCGCGAGCGGGATGCCGAGGTACTTCACGCGACGGTGCAGCTCGGAGAGCTCGTCGATCGATGCGCACGGCTGCTCGACGTACTCGAGGTCGAACTCCGCGAGCGCGTGGATCGCGTGTTCGGCCTCGTCGAGGTTCCACGCGCCGTTGGCATCGACGCGGATCCGCCCCTCCGGCCCCATGACCGCGCGCACCTCCCGCACGCGGGCGACGTCGTCGGAGAGCCGCTGACCGGGCTCGGCCACCTTGACCTTGGCGGTGCGGCATCCGTCGAAACGCGCCAGCACGCCGGCGACGGATGCCGTGTCCACCGCCGGGACGGTCGCATTGACGGGGATCGCATCCCGACGCGCCAGGGGCGTGGGCATCCAGCCGTAGTCGATGGCTGCGGCCAGCCACGCGGAGGCCTCCGCGTCGTCGTACTCCAGGAATGGTGAGAACTCGGTCCACCCCTCGGGGCCCTCGAAGAGCACCGCTTCCCGGACATCGACGCCGCGGAAGCGGGTCGCGAGGGGCAGGGAGACCACGCGGGCGGTCGAGAGGAGGTCGGTGAGGGAGGGGAGGGATGCTGCGGCGTCGGTGCTCACCGCTCCATCATGCCCCTGCCGCCACGGCAAGTCGGAACAACAACGATGTGTGCTTGACTGTAGTGTGTGAGACACAGTACAGTGTGATCCATGAGCGAGACCGAAGCACTCGACACCCATCTGCAGGAGCTGCGGCGCGGCACGGCGGTGCTCGCGTGCCTGCGGCTGCTCGAGAAGCCCGGCTACGGCTACGGCCTGCTCGAAGAGTTGAGCGCGCGGGGATTCGAGACCGATGCGAACACGCTCTACCCGCTGCTGCGGCGGCTGGAGAAGCAGGGTCATCTCACGAGCGAGTGGAACACCGACGAGGCCCGGCCACGCAAGTTCTACCGCACGAGCACCGCGGGGTCGCGTCTGGCCACCGCGCTCACCGACGATTTCCACGCGATCGCCGCGGCGATCGACGCACTGCCCGGCACCAATTGAGAACAGCGCCATTCACGAACACGAGGACGGACATGAACACGACATCCCTCACCGAACGCTACGTCGACGCCGCCATGCGCACGGTGCCCGAGAAGCAGCGCGACGACCTCGGCACCGAGCTGCGCGCGTCGATCGACGACCAGGTCGAAGCCAGGGTGGGCAACGGCGAACCGCACGACGCGGCCGAGCGCGCCGTGCTCACCCAGCTCGGCGACCCCGACAAGCTGGCCGCCGGGTACACCGACCGCCCGCTGTGGCTGATCGGACCGCGCTACTACCTGACCTGGTGGCGACTCACGAAGCTGCTCTGGGCGATCGTCCCGGTCTGCGCGGCTTTCGGTGTGGCGCTCGGCCAGACACTGGCCGGAGCGAGCTTCGGCGAGATCGTCGGCTCGGTGTTCAGCGTCGCGCTCGCGGTCGTCGTGCACATCGGGTTCTGGACGACGCTTGTCTTCTTCATCGTGGAGCGCTCGGCGCACGGTGCGGACGCCGGCCTGGTCAGCCCCTGGTCGCCCGACGATCTGCCCGAACCTCGTCAGCGCGGAACCGGGCTGGGCGATCTGATCGCCTCGCTGGTCTTCCTCGCGGTCGCGGCGGGCGCGATCGTCTGGGACCACTTCATCGGCTTCGGCTGGACGCCGGACGGCTGGGCCTCGTTCCTCGCGCCCGAGCTGTGGCCGTGGTGGATCGGTGCGCTGTTCGTGCTCATGGTGCTCGAGGCGCTCCTCGCGATCTCGGTCTATGCGAAGGGGCGCTGGGACATCGGCTCCGCGACCGTCAACCTGTTCCTCAATCTCACGGTCGCCGGCGGCGCGCTCTGGCTGCTGTCGCAGCAGCAGCTGATCAACCCCGAGTTCTTCCCGGCCGTCATCCCCGCCGACTCCGCGCAGACGGTCAGCACGGTCGTCAGCACGGTGTTCGGGTTCGGCATCGTCGCGATCGCTCTCTGGGATACCGTGGATGCCTTCCTCAAGGCCTCCCGGGCGCGCCGCGGCTGACTCCGCCCCACTTAGGCTGGATTCCATGCTCATCGACACCCCCGTGCGCCTCGGCGTGCAGCTCCAGCCCCAGCACGTGTCCTACGGGCTGATGCGCGACGCCGTGCGCCGGCTCGAGGACATGGGCGTGGACATCCTGTTCAACTGGGATCACTTCTTCCCGCTGTCGGGCGACCCCGACGGTGCGCACTTCGAGTCGTGGACGATGCTCGGGGCGTGGGCCGAGCAGACCGAGCGGGTGCAGTTCGGGGCGCTGGTGAACTGCAACAGCTACCGCAACCCCGACCTGCAGGCCGACATGGCCCGCACGATCGACCACATCAGCGCCAGGGGCGGCGAGGGCCGATTCATCTTCGGCACGGGGTCGGGCTGGTTCGAGAGGGACTACGACGAGTACGGCTACGAATTCGGCACCCCCGGTACGCGCCTGAACGATCTCGCCGAAGGACTCGCTCGCATCCATGCCCGCTGGGAGGTCCTGAATCCGCCCCCGACCCGCAAGATCCCGGTCATGATCGGCGGCAAGGGCGAGAAGAAGACGCTGCGGCTGGTCGCCCGCTATGCCGACATCTGGCACAGCTTCGTGACGCCCGATCACCTGCCGCACAAGCTCTCGGTGATCCGGAAGTGGGCCGAGCGCGAGGATCGCGACACGTCGAACCTGGTGATCTCGAACGAACTGCACCGTCGCGACGAACGCGTCGCCGACGACCTGCACGCCGCAGGCACGCGACTGTTCACGCTGGCGCTGCTCGGGCCGGACTGGGACTACGACCTCGTCCGATCCTGGCTCGCGTGGCGGGACGCAAAGAACGCCTGACCGATGGACAGGGTGTCGCCGCGTGACGCCCGCCGCCGGGCGCGCGGGCAGCGCGGATAGAATCACGCGGTGACCGCCCCGCCTTCCACGCTCCGCTTCGACCTCGACATCGAGGGGATCGCCCGCCCTTCGCGCGCGCAGGCACTGCTCGACGCGCTTCGCACCCGCGTCGTCATCGCCGACGGCGCGATGGGCACCCAGCTGCAGGAGCACGACCCGACCCTCGAGGACTACCAGCAGCTCGAGGGGTGCAACGAGATCCTCAACGTCAGCCGCCCCGACATGATCGGCGCGATCCACGACGCCTATCTCGCGGTGGGTGTCGACGCCGTCGAGACCAACACCTTCGGGGCGAACTGGTCGAACCTCGGCGACTACGGCATCGAGGACCGGATCACGGAGCTCGCCGCGGCGGGCGCCCGCATCGCCCGAGAGCGGGTCGATGCGGCGGAGGCCGGCGACGGTCGTGTGCGGTGGGTGCTCGGTTCCATGGGTCCGGGTACGAAGCTCCCGAGCCTCGGGCACACCACGTACAACCACCTCAAGCAGACCTTCGCCGAGCAGGCCGAGGGCCTCATCGACGGCGGCGCGGACGCATTCCTCGTCGAGACGTCGCAGGACCTGCTGCAGACCAAGGCTGCGGTCAACGGGTGCAAGCAGGCGATCGTGAGCCGCGGCATCCGTCTGCCGATCTTCGTCGAGGTGACCGTCGAGACGACCGGCACGATGCTCATGGGCAGCGAGATCGGCGCGGCGCTGACGGCGCTGGAACCGCTCGGCGTCGACGCGATCGGCCTGAACTGCGCGACCGGCCCCGCCGAGATGAGCGAGCACCTGCGCCACCTGTCCAAGTACTCGGCCGTGCCCGTGGCGTGCATGCCCAACGCCGGGCTGCCGGTGCTCACCGCCGACGGCGCGCACTACCCGTTGAGCCCCGAGGAGCTTGCGACCGCGCACGAGCAGTTCGTGCGCGAGTTCGGCCTGGCGATGGTGGGCGGATGCTGCGGCACCACTCCCGCGCACCTCAAAGCCGTGGTCGATCGGCTGCACAAGGCCCCGGTCCCCGAGCCTGTCGAGGGGTCGACGACGCTTCGACCGGTTGGTGAGCCTGTCGAACCACAGGGACCGACTTCGGAACCCGGCGTGGCGAGCCTGTACCAGCACGTGGCGTTCCAGCAGGATGCCTCCTACCTCGCGATCGGCGAGCGCACCAACGCGAACGGGTCGAAGGCGTTCCGCGAGGCCATGCTCGACGAGCGCTGGGACGACTGCGTCGAGATCGCCCGCAACCAGATCCGGGTGGGGGCGCACCTGCTCGACGTGTGCGTCGACTACGTCGGCCGCGACGGCGTCTCCGACATCCGCGAAATCGTCTCGCGCTTCGCCAGCGCCTCGACACTGCCCCTCGTGATGGACTCGACCGAGCCGGCGGTGATCCGGGCGGGGCTGGAGCTCATCGGCGGGCGCCCGGTCGTGAACTCGGTCAACTACGAGGACGGCGAGGGGCCGACCAGCCGCTTCGGACGGATCATGCCGCTCGTGAAGGAGCACGGCACGGCCGTGATCGCCTTGACGATCGACGAGCACGGGCAGGCGCGCACCGCGGTCGACAAGGTGCGCATCGCCTCGCGGCTGATCGACTCGCTGGTGGGCGAGTGGGGCATGAAGGTCGACGACATCATCGTCGACTGCCTGACCTTCCCGATCGCGACCGGTCAGGAGGAGACCCGTCGCGATGCGATCGAGACGATCGACGCGATCCGGCAGATCTCGGCGAAGTATCCCGGCATCCAGACCACCCTCGGCGTCAGCAACGTCTCGTTCGGGCTCAACCCGGCGGCCCGCAGCGTGCTCAACTCGGTCTTCCTCCACGAGGCGGCCGAGGCCGGCCTGACCTCGGGGATCATCGACGCGGCCAAGATCGTGCCGCTCGCGAGCGTGCCCGACGATCGCCGCAAGGTCGCCCTCGACCTCGTCTGGGATCGGCGGGAATACGACGCGGAGGGAAATCTCACCTACGACCCGCTCGCGGCGATGCTCGACCTGTTCGACGGCGTCGACAGCGCGGCCCTGAAGGATGCCCGCGCGGCCGAGCTCGCCGCGCTGCCGGTGAACGAGCGCCTCGAGCGGCGCATCATCGACGGTGAGTCCAAGGGCCTCGAGGCCGATCTCGACCTCGCACGTGCGGGCGGGCTCAGCGCCCTGCAGATCATCAACGATCACCTGCTGGAGGGCATGAAGGTCGTCGGCGAGCGGTTCGGCTCCGGCGAGATGCAGCTGCCGTTCGTGCTGCAGTCGGCCGAGGTCATGAAGACCGCCGTCGCCCTGCTCGAACCGCACATGGAGAAATCCAGCGACGCGGGCAAGGGCAAGATCGTGCTGGCCACCGTCCGCGGCGATGTGCACGACATCGGCAAGAACCTCGTCGACATCATCCTCACCAACAACGGCTACGACGTGATCAACCTCGGCATCAAGCAGCCGATCGCCGACATCATCGCCGCGGCCGAAGAGCACGACGCCGACGTGATCGGCATGTCGGGCCTGCTCGTGAAGTCGACGGTCGTCATGAAGGAGAACCTCCACGAACTGCAGACCCGCGGTCTCGCGAAGCGCTGGCCCGTCATCCTCGGCGGCGCAGCGCTGACCCGCGCCTATGTCGAGGACGACCTCGCCTCTCTCTTCGACGGCGAGGTGCGGTACGCCCGCGACGCGTTCGAAGGACTCGCCCTCATGGAGCCGCTCGTGGCACTCTCACGCGGCGCCTCGGCCGAAGATGTCGCCCTTCCGCCGCTGAAGAAGCGCATCCACCGATCGGGGTCGCAGCTCGTGCTGACCGAACCCGAAGCGATGCCGGGGCGCTCGGACGTGGCATCCGACAACGCCGTTCCGGCACCGCCCTTCTGGGGCACCCGCATCGTCCGCGGGGTGGCGCTCGCCGACTATGCCGCCTTCCTCGACGAGCGCGCGACCTTCATGGGGCAGTGGGGGCTCAAGCCCGGCCGCGGCGAGGACGGGCTCACCTACGAGCAGCTCGTCGAGCAGGAGGGGCGCCCCCGGCTGCGCTACTGGCTCGACCGCATCCTCGCCGAGGGCATGCTGGACGCCTCCGTCGCCTACGGTTACTTCCCCGTGGTGAGCGAGGGTGAAGACCTCGTGGTGCTGCACCACGGCGACGACCCGACCGGCGTGCTCGGAGCCCCCGGCCTGCTGGCGCCCGACGGAGGCTCCGGCCCTTCGACGGGCTCAGGAACCGGGTTGGGCACCGAGCGGCTGCGCTTCACCTTCCCCCGGCAGCGCCGCGACCGCCACCTGTGCCTGTCGGACTTCGCGCGCTCACGCGAGTCGGGGCAGGTCGACGTGCTGCCGGTGCAGCTGGTCACCGCCGGGGCGAACATCGACTCCGTCACCGCGAAGCTGTTCGCCGAGGACAGATACCGCGACTACTACGAGCTGAACGGGCTCGTCATGCAGCTCACGGAGTCGCTCGCCGAGTACTGGCACGCCCGCATCCGCGAGGAGCTCGGGTTCGCCGGCGAAGACCCGACCGACACGGCCGGTCTGTTCAAGCTGCAGTACCGCGGCGCGCGCTTCTCGCTGGGCTACCCGGCGTGCCCCGAGATGGAGGACCGCCGCAAGGTCGTCGAGTTGCTGCGGCCGGAGCGAATGGGCGTCGAACTCAGCGAGGAGCTGCAGCTGCATCCCGAGCAGTCGACGGACGCGTTCGTGTTCCACCACCCTGAGGCGAAGTACTTCTCGGTCTGATCGTCGTCCTCGACACCCGCACCGAGGCGACCGGCTTCGCTCGACGGAGGGCGGAGAGGATCGCACGCCCCACGACGACGAGGCCGATGACCGTCGTGGCCGCGCGGAGCGTATCCCACGTCACGGTGGAGGTGACGAGCGAGTACACCAGGAAGCTCGCGAGGTTGGTCGGCAGCGCCGCGCCCGGCTCGTACGAGATGCCGGTGCCGCCGCCGACCGCGAAGGGCCAGAACCACAGGTTCATGATGAGCCCGAACACATACGAGGCGAGGACGCCGTAGAGGCACAGCATCCCGATCTCCGCCGTCCGCGAGACCCGTCGGGGCAGCAGCCCGGCGCACGCGCCGACCCAGCCGCACGCGAACATCTGGAACGGCGTCCACGGCCCGATGCCGCCCCACATCGCCGAAGAGAGCGCGATCGTCAGCATGCCGAGCAGCAGCCCGAAGCGGGCGCCGAACGTGCGCCCGGCGAGGATCAGCAGGATGAAGACCGCCTCCACGCCGCCGACACCGGTGCCCACGATCCGGATCGCGGCGCCGATGGCGGCGAGGGTGCCGAGCAGCGCGAGCGTGTGGGCCGAGCGCACGGTGCCGTCAAGCAGCGCGAGCACGACGATCACGGCGAGCGGCAGCAGCGCGATCGCGACGACCGGCACCGCTGCCTGCGCCTGGGGGGGCAGCGCCGTCGCGACGAGCGGCCAGCAGAACGCGGCCAGGGCGGCGGCGTTCGCGGCGAGAAGGGCGAGGAGAGGGAGGCGGCGCGGCCGGACTCTGTGGGTGTGGGTGTGCCACAACTCAGTCTGCGGGAGCGGCGTCGAGCGGAAGCCCGCGGAATCACGGGGTGCTTTGGTGCCGCTGCCGTCGCCGGACTGAGTTGTGACACGTCGATCGACGGGCACCGGCTCAGCGAGCCGCCCGTCGGCCAGCGGCAGGATGCGGTCGGCGAGCGCCGCGGCGAACTCCGGGTCGTGCGTGGCCAGCACGACGGCGGCACCATCGTCCGCGAGCGCGGCCAGAGCAGCGGCCACGAGGTCACGCGCGTCGGCGTCCAGCCCGCGGGTCGGTTCGTCGATCAGCAGGACGCGCGGGCTCACCGCCAGCTGCAGGGCCACCGCGAGGAGACGACGCTCGCCGACGGACAGATCGCGCGGATGCTGCCGCCCGCGTGCCGCGAACGCCGGCTCCGCCGCATTTGCGCCGACGAAGCCTGCGAACCGTTCCGCCGTGCGGCCCGCAGGCGCACCGGCCCGGCGGTCGGCGCGGCGGCATTCGGCGGCGACGGTGTCGCAGACGAAGAGGTCGTCCGACGCGTCGGGCACGAGTGCGATCGGCCGGTGCCGGCCCGTGATCCGCACACCGTCGACGGTCACGTCGGCCGCAGCATCGGGCACCGTGAGAGCGGCGAGCAGGCTCGATTTCCCCGCTCCGTTCGGCCCGACGAGCGCGACGATCTCGCCCGCCGCCACCTCGAACGTCGCCCTCCGCACGGCGCGGGCATCTCGGTGCCGGACCGTGAGATCCTGCACGCGCAGGAGCGGCGCTCCGACGCCGCGCACACGAGGCGGCGAGATCCCGCGCGAGGCCGCCGGTGCCGGGGCATCGCGCACGGTGCCGTCCTCGATGCGCAGGCACCGGTCGGCGATCGCGGCGAACCCGTCGACCCGGTGCTCGGCGGCGACGACGCACACGCCCGCCTCCCTGGCCAGAGCGCCCAGCAGCGCCACGATGCGCCGCCGGTAGGCGACGTCGAGATCGGCGAGCGGCTCATCGACGAGGACCAGGATCGGATGCTCGACGATCGCAGCGCTGATCGCCACGAGCGTCGCCTCGCCCGCCGACAGCGCCGGCAGGCGCCGGTCGAGCAGACCGGTGATCCCGACGTGCTCGGCAACCTCGGCGACGCGGGCTGCGACGATCGCCGGCGACACCCCGCGCAGCTCCAGCGCACGACCGATCTCCTCGCGGACGCGCTCGGTGGTGAACCCTTCCCGCGGATGCTGCAGCACCACCCCGATGCGCTGCGCGGTGTCGCGCGGCGGAACCTCCGCCCGATCGTGACCGACCACGCGGACGGTGCCGGAGAGCGCGCCGCCATCGACGTGGGAGTGCAGGCCGCTGAGTGCCCGCAGGAGCGTCGACTTGCCGGACCCGGTCGCGCCCGCCACGACGGTCAGCGTGCCGGGCGCGAGCGAGAGCGCATCCACCCGGACCGAACCGCCTCGCCGGTGCTCCAGAACGGCGTCCCGCATCTCGACCGGTGACGAGCAGTCGCCCTCGACGGGGCGGCCGGCGAGGCCGCGCAGCTCCAGGGCGGCCGCGACCGCCGTCGCCCGCTCGAGAGTGCGCTCGAGCACCGGGGCGAGCATCCTCGCCCCGCCGCGCTCCCCGCGCAGTCGCTGGGCGAAGCGCACGGATCGCACGGCGTCGGCGAGGCCGGGCAGCGTCGCCCATGCGACCGCGAGCGCCCGCGCGATGCCGCGCAGCGGTCCGCTTCGCGACCCGCGCGCGAACAGGCGCGCGATGTCGAAGAGTGCGTTAAGGACGCCGAACACGAGGATCAGCGCCGCAATCGGCAGAGCGCTGGCCGCGGCATCCCACAGTCCGTCGACGGTCGCCGGGCCGAACATGACGACGTGCGCGAACGGCGCGGGCAGCCGCACCTCGGGCAGGGGGAGGACGACCGGGCCGGACCCGTCCGCCCCGTTGAACAGGACGCGATAGACGACCCGGACCGCGACGAAGCCGGCGGCGAGTGCGGCCGCCGCCTTCAGCGGTGCGGGTCGGAATCTCACGACGTCGGCGCGGCCGGTTCGCCGTTGAGCGTGAACAGCAGGCTGAGGCTCTCGCCGGGGGCCAGCTGAAGGGTCGACAGTCCCTCTTCCGCGTAGGCCCACTCGCCGCCCGCGGGCTGGAGCCACAGCGACCAGTAGGCGAACGCCGCGGGCATCGATGCGCACGTCTCGAAGTACTCGGACCCGTCCTCGGCTGTCAGCGCGAAGTCCTCGGCGGGCACGCCGTTCACCCGGCAGACGACCTGGTCGCCGTATTCCTCGGTGCCCTCGAGTGTGAGGCCGGCCTCGGCGACGGCTTCGCTCGCCGCGATCGGCTCGTCGGTCTCGATGCAGGTCGACCCCGCGGGGTCGTCCGGAGCGCCCAGGTCTCCCGTCTCGACGAGGACCTGCACACCCGCGCACTCGGCTCCCTCATCCGCCGCGATCGGGGAATCGGAGGCCGAGACGGAAGCCGTGGGCTCGGGAGCCGGGGCCGTGGTGCAGGCGGCAAGGGCGAGCAGCAGAGCGGCCGCAGCGGCGGTCGCGAGGGCGCGGGGGGAGGCATTCACCGCTCAAGCGTAGGACGAGCGCCCCTCCGCCGCCCGCCGCATGACGCTCTGCGACACGCCGCCCCCGCCGTAGGCTGTGCGGGTGAGCGTTTCCGAGTTGTTCGATGAGGACGAATGGATGCCGGCCCCGGGCGCCGATGCCTACACCGACATCACCGCGCACGTGTCGACCGACGGCCGCATCGCGCGCATCGCGTTCCACCGGCCGGAGGTGCGCAACGCGTTCCGTCCGCACACCGTCGACGAGCTGTACCGGGCGCTCGACGATGCTCGGCAGGATCCCCGCGTCGGCGTGGTGCTGCTCACCGGCAACGGCCCGAGTCCGAAGGACGGCGGCTGGGCGTTCTGCTCCGGCGGCGATCAGCGCATCCGCGGGAGATCGGGCTACCAGTATGCCGAACGGGGACCGACAGCCGAGCACCGCGACCCGAGCCTGTCGGCCCTGGGACGCCTGCACATCCTCGAGGTGCAGCGCCTCATCCGGTTCATGCCGAAGGTCGTCATCGCCGTGATCCCGGGGTGGGCGGCCGGCGGCGGCCACTCGCTGCACGTGGTCTGCGATCTCAGCATCGCCAGCCGCGAGCACGGTCGCTTCAAGCAGACCGACGCCGACGTGGGCTCCTTCGACGCCGGCTACGGCTCGGCGTACTTCGCACGGCAGATCGGGCAGAAATTCGCCCGCGAGGTGTTCTTTCTGGCCGAGGAGTACTCCGCAGAGCGCGCGTATCAGATGGGAGCGGTCAACCGCGTCGTCCCGCACGCCGACCTCGAGCGCGAGGCGCTCGCGATGGCGCGGACGATCCTCACCAAGTCGCCGACCGCGATCCGGATGCTCAAGTTCGCCTTCAACGCGGTCGACGACGGGATGGCCGGCCAGCAGGTGTTCGCCGGCGAGGCCACCCGCCTCGCGTACGGCACCGACGAGGCCGTCGAGGGGCGCGACTCGTTCCTCGAGAAGCGCGACCCCGACTGGTCACCGTACCCCTGGCACTACTAGCCATGCGGCTCGAGCCCGTCATCGCCGACGACCCGCGCGAGATCCTGAGGGGTCTCCGCGGTGCGCTGCACGGCGCCGGTCCGGCGCTGGGGCTGGGGCTGGTGAACGATCTGCCCGCCGAGGTGCGCGCCGGCACGGCGGTCGTGGTCACGACGTCGGGGTCGACCGGGGTGCCCAAGAGCGTCATCCTCAGTCGCGACGCCCTCACCGCGAGTGCGCTCGCGACCAGCGCCCGCATCGGCGACGGCGCCTGGCTGCTGGCGCTGCCGGCGAGCTACGTCGCGGGTCTGCAGGTGCTCGTGCGCTCGATCGTCGCCGATCGCGAACCCGCCTGGCTCACGGGCGCCTTCACCGCGCAGGCGTTTTCGGCCGCCGCGCTCATGATGCTCTCCACCGAGCACGGCGACCGCATCCCCACCTATACGTCGCTGGTTCCTGCGCAGCTGACGAAGCTGCTGGACGCCGCGGCCGACGACGGCACGGTGCTGGCGGCACTGCGATCGTTCGAGACGATCCTGGTGGGCGGTCAGGCGATCGCCGCGGCGACGCTCGAACGCGCGCAGGATGCCGGCGTGCGCGTCGTGCGGACCTACGGGTCGACCGAGACGAGCGGCGGGTGCGTCTACGACGGCAAACCCCTTCGAGGTGTGTCGGTGCGGATCAGCAACGGCGAGGTGCTGGTGGCAGGACCCACCCTCGCCGACGGATACCTGGGCGACTCGGCGGCGACGGACGCCGCGTTCGTGCACGATGACGACGGTCGGCGCTGGTACCGCACCGGCGACGCCGGCATCATCGAGGACGACCTGCTCCGGGTGCGGGGCAGGATCGACAACGTGATCGTCTCGGGCGGGGTCAACGTGTCGCTCGATCGCGTGGAGCGGGTCGTGCGCACGATTCCCGGCCTCGAGTCCGCGGTCGTGGTGGGAGTCTCAGACGACCGCTGGGGAGAGGCTTCCGTCGTCGTCGTTCCGCGCGGCGAGGCCCTGCGGCGCAGCGAATCCGTTCAGCTCGCCGAGGCGCGCACGGCCGTGGCCGAGCAGATCGGTCCGCACGCCCGTCCGACCCGGCTCATCCTCGTCGACGATCTCGCCACGCTCCCGAGCGGCAAGCCCGACCGGGAGACGATCAGCGCGGCGGTGGCCGCACTGCACTGAGTCGATCGCGCGGCTCCTTCAGGCGGCCGCCTGCGGACCGGTGTCGACGACGCAGAAGCGGTTGCCCTCGGTGTCTTCCAGCACGACCCAATCGGCGTCGTCGGGGTAGCCGTCCCAGTCCACTTCGCGCGCGCCGAGCGCTTTCAGCCGCTCGATCTCCGCCGACTGGTCTTCGGCGTACAGGTCGAGGTGGATGCGCGGCGGATAGCTCTGCGGGTATCCCGTGACGGAGAGGGCGAGGCTGGCACCGGGGGCGTCCCACCGCTCCTTGTAAGGGGGATCGAGGATCACCCAGTCATCCGACGGCGGACGCCGGTTCACATAACCCAGTGCCGCCCGCCAGAAGTCGCCTGCGCGCATGATGTCCTCCACCGTCAGCACGATGGATCCGATACTCAGCATCCCGCCATTCTCGGGCTCCGGTGCGCTCGTGACCAGGGGTTGCGACAGCCGGGCCACCGTGGGCCATAGGATGACTGCTCGTGGCAGGCACTCCCAGTAAGAAGCGCAAGCGTCCCGGTCCTCGCAAGCAGCCCCCCCGCGGCAATCCGCAGCGGGTGCACGAATCCCGTGACCCCCGGCACGTCGACAAGGCGACCGTCGGCGACTGGGTCGGCGCCGCCCGCCTGCGGACGCTGCCCCTCGCGATCACTCCCATCCTCATCGGAACGGGCGCCGCGATACTCGTGGACGGACTCTTCCACTGGGTGATGGCCCTGTTCTGCCTGATCGTCTCGGTGAGCCTGCAGATCGCCGTGAACTTCGCGAACGACTACAGCGACGGTATCCGCGGCACCGACGACCACCGCGTGGGCCCTGCCCGCCTGACGGCGTCGAAGAAGGCCTCCCCCCGTGCCGTGCTCACGGCCGCGCTGATCTTCTTCGCGATCGCCGCACTCGCTGGGCTGGCGCTCGTCATCCGCAGCCAGCAGTGGTGGCTGCTGCTGGTGGGCGCCGCCTGCATCGTGGCGGCATGGTTCTACACCGGCGGCAAGAAGCCATACGGCTATTACGGGCTGGGCGAGCTGTTCGTCTTCGTGTTCTTCGGACTCGTCGCCACGGCGGGAACCACCTTCGTGCAGGTGCTGGCGGTGCCGCAGGAAGCGTGGTTCGGCGGCGTCGGAGCGGGCTTGCTCGCTTGCGCCGTGCTGCTGGCGAACAACCTGCGCGACATCGACCAGGACCGGGCGGCGCGCAAGCGCACCCTCACGGTGCTGATCGGACGGCGGGGAACGAGGATCCTCTTCACCGTCTTCATCCTCGTGCCGTTCCTGATCGCCGCGTACCTCGCGCTGTTCTACCCCATCGCGTGGCTCGCGCTGTTCGCGCTGCTGGCGGCGCTCCCGGCGATCCTGATCGTGTGGACGTACCGCCTGCCGCGCGAGCTCGTCGTGGCCCTGACCCTCACGTCGCTGACGTCAGTCGCCTACGGGGCGTTCCTCATGTGGGCGTTCATCGGCTGACGCCGGCCGCGGGTCGGGGATCCGGCTCTCGGCCGCGGCGGTCTCGTCGGCCGCGGCATCCTCGGCGTCCTCGTCCGACCCCGTGCTGCGCGACCGTTCGCGGCGCTGAGCGAGCCCGGTGGTGACCTCGGTGAGCGGGCGCCGCAGGAACAGCAGCGAGAGGCTCAACCCGATGAGGGCCGCGAAGATCGCCGCCAGCCAGTACAGCTCCCGGAAGATCGGGAACAGCATGAGGACGCCGAAAGGCACGAGGAACGCGAGCAGCCTCAGCACCGAATAGAGGACGGCGGAGCGGGCTTTCACCCTTCAATGGTAGATCGTGGGAGTCTCGGTCCGATCACGGGGGGCCGGGGCGGTCCGCACGCGCCTAGGATGGAACCGTGCCTAGAGTGCTGCTGATTCTGGCGCTGGTGCTGACCGCCTTCTGGGTCTACACCATCGTCGACTGCAGTGTGCAGCCCGCCACCCGCCACCGCGGGGTGAGCAAGCCGATCTGGATCCTCATCGTGATCTTCCTGCCCGTCCTGGGTGGTCTGCTGTGGCTGAGCGTCGGCCGGATGCGCCGCTCCGCGATCGTCGCGCGCCGCGCGCCCGACGACGACCCCGAGTTCCTCGAGAAGATCGGCACGCTGAGCGATCAGGACGAGCGGATCCGCCGTCTCGAGGAGGAGCTCGCACTTCTCGACGCAGAGGACGACGATCCGCGCTGGACCACTCCCGGCGTCACCGGCGCCACCGGCACGCCGGCGGCCGGAACCCCGATCACGGGGTCTCCGGCGCCGGAATCGCCCACGCGCGGCACCGACCGCCCCACGGACGGCGACGACGACACGCGCGGCCAGCGCGGCGCCGTCGGCTGAGCGTGGTGGGGGGAACCGACCCGCGCGCGACCGCGTCGCCGGCCACGGATGCCGCGGCCGCCCTGCTGGGCGCGCTCGTGGATCTCGGCGTGCGTCATATCGTGCTGAGTCCCGGATCGCGGTCGCAGGCGCTCGCGCTCGTCGCCGCCGAGCTCGAGGTGCGCAGGGCGGTGCGCCTGCACGTGCGGATCGACGAGAGGGTCGCCGGCTTCACCGCGCTCGGGGTCGGCCGCGAGACGCGGATGCCGGCGGTCGTGATCTGCACGTCGGGCACCGCCGCGGCGAATCTCCTTCCGGCCGCGCTGGAGGCCCATCACGCCGGCGTGCCGCTGCTCCTGCTCACCGCCGACCGGCCGCCCGAGCTGCGCGGCGTCGGGGCGAACCAGACGACACGCCAGCTCGGGATGTTCACCCCGAGTACGCGGCTCGAGGCCGACCTCCCGGTGCCCGAGGCGACCGATCCCGAGGGCGACGGCGAGCAGAGCCTGATGCTGCGCCGGATCGCTGCGGATGCGGTGGCCGCCGCACTGGGCGAAGGCACCCGCGCCGCAGGACCCGTGCATCTGAACATCCCCTGCCGCGAGCCGCTCGGAGGCGACCTTCCGGGCTGGCTGGGCGTGCCGACCGCAGAGCTGACCGTCGCCGCCGAGGTCGACCTCGACGCGGCTCCGATCGACGAGGCGACCGAAGACGAAGTCTCCGGCGCGCTGTACCAGGGCGGCGGCGGCATCGGCGAGGCCGACCTGCCGACCGAGCCGGATGAGCTGCCGTACGTCCTGCAGCAGGGGCCGCGCACGATCGTGATAGCCGGAGCGGATGCCGGGCCGGATGCCGAGACCCTCGCCCATCTCGGGGCCTGGCCGCTCGTCGCGGAGATCGTCAGCGGCGCGCGGTTCGGCCGCAACCTCGTGCACGGCTACCGTCGGCTGCTCGCCGACGCGCAGCTGGGCGGGCGGGTGGAGCGCGTGGTCGTCCTCGGGCATCCGACGCTGAGCCGCGAGTCCGCTGCGCTCCTGTCCGACCCCGAGGTCGAGGTGCTGGCCGTGCGCGGACCGGGGGAGCCGCTCAATCTCAACCGCGCGACGATCGCCGTCGACGCGATCGCGGTGGCTCCCGGGGAGCCCGACCGCGCGTGGCTCGGTGCGTGGCTGCAGGCGTCGCGCGCGGCATCCGTCGATCTGACGCCCCCCGCCCCCGACGCCGACGGCCTCGCATCGGTCGTGCCCGCCGAGCGGCTCGGGGCGATCCAGGCGGAGCTGGCCGCGATCCGCGCACCGCTCGACCGGGCGGCGCTGGTCGACGCGGTGTGGCGCGCCACCTGGCCGCACGACCGGCTGATGTTCGGCTCGTCGCGCCTCGTGCGGGTGGCCGACGCGCTGCTGGGCGGCAAGAAGGTGCCCGTGCACGCCAATCGCGGGCTCGCCGGCATCGACGGCACGATCGCCACGGCGACCGGGATCGCCCTCGCCTCGCAGACCGGCGAACGGCCCGGCGTCACCCGCGTGGTCCTCGGCGACCTCGCGCTGCTGCACGATGTCGGCGCCCTGCTGCTGCCGCCCACCGAGGCAGAGCCGCGCATCCAGGTGATCGTGGGAAACGACGGTGGGGGAACGATCTTCGACGACCTCGAGGTCGCGTCCGTCGCCCGGCCCGAGGCGATGGACCGGGTTCTCTACACGCCGCACGCGGCGCGCCTCGAGCACCTCGCCCTCGCGTACGGCTGGGAGTATCTGCGCGTCACGACCCGCTCAGCCCTCGACCAGGCGCTCACGTCGCCGGTCGGCGGGCGGCAGCTCATCGAGGTTCCCCTGACCCGCTGAGGTCGGCATCCGCCATGATGGGCTTCATGACCCAGCACAGCGAGACGTCCTGGTCGGGCGACGCCGCGCAACTCCTGCGGGCGGGCGATGGCTTCGTGATCTCCGGGGTCGACCCCGACTCGACGCCGGGGTACGCCGCGGGCAAGGGCGCCGCCGAGGAGGAGATGGCGGTCGGCGCGGCTGAGCTGGACGAACTGCAGGAGCGCCTGTACGCGCAGAGCCGCAGCGACACGTCGGATGCCGCCGTGCTGCTCATCCTGCAGGCGATGGACTCCGCAGGGAAGGGCGGGATCATCCGGCACGTCGTCGGGTCTGTCGATCCGCAGGGAGTCACCCTCACCGCTTTCAAGAAGCCCACTGCAGAGGAGCTGGCGCACGACTTCCTCTGGCGCGTCGAGCAGCGCGTGCCCCAGCCGGGGTACATCGGAGTCTTCGACCGGTCGCAGTACGAGGACGTGCTGATCGGAAAGGTGCGCGCACTCGCGCCGGCGGAGGAGATCGAGCGCCGGTACGGCGCGATCAACGAATTCGAGAAGCGACTGACGGATGCCGGGACCCGCGTGGTGAAGATCATGCTCCACATCTCGTACGACGAGCAGGGCGCCCGGCTCATGGAGCGTCTGGACCGCCCCGACAAGCACTGGAAGTACAACCCCGGCGACGTGGACGAGCGTGCCCGGTGGCCGCACTACATGGACGCGTACCAGTCCGTTTTCGAGCGCACCTCGACCGCATCCGCGCCGTGGTACGTCGTGCCCGCGAACCGCAAGTGGTACGCGCGCCTGGCCGTGCAGCAGCTCCTCCGGGCTGCGCTGCGCGAGATCGACCCGCAGTGGCCGGGCGCGACGTTCGACGTGGATGCGGAGAAGAAGCGGCTGGCCGCGACGTAGGCCGCGCACGCGGCTCGATGGTGTGGCCTCAGGTCGGCACCCTTGCTCCGGGAGCGCGTTGAACTTCCGGCTCACACACTCCTCCGACCCGTCCCTGCGGCGGCGCGCGAGAACTCGGGGAGCGCAATGAACCTCCGGCTCACACACGGCTCTTCGCATTGGTATGTGAGCTGGAAGTTCAATGCACTACCGGGCGGACTCTGCGCAGGGGCGGCGCGAGTCTGGGCACGCAGCCACCAGACGCGGCGCATCCGTAGGCTGAGGCGGTGAACCGCTCCACCGACACCGTCCCGCGCTTTGCCGATCCCGTCCGCCTGATCGCCGACGCGTACGTCGCGGAGCTCGCCGCTCACGAGCCCGAGGCCGCGCAAGCGGCCGGACTGCGCTCGCCGGGACCCCTGGCCGACATCGGTCCGGACTGGCTCCAACGCAAGTACGCGCTGCAGGGCGAGACGCTGGCCGCGCTGGGCGCCCTGCCGGCCGATGCCGGCGACACGACCCTGCGGGCGGCGCTCTCCGAACGCCTCGAGCGCGAGCGGCTGCTGTTCGACACCGGATTCACCCCGCGGCTGGTCGCCGGTCTCGCGAGCCCCGTCCACCTGATCCGCTACGCGATCGAGGGTCTCACCGTCACCCCGGATGCCGCGGGCGAAGACCTGGTCGCCCGGCTCGAAGCCGTCCCCCACGGTGTCGCCCAGTACATCGGCGCGCTGCGCTGGGCGCGCGAGAACTCCGAGCGCTTCACCGGCAGCGCGATCGCCTCCGTGCGCCAGCTCGACACCCTCGCCGGTCAGCTGGACCTGTGGATCGGTGCCGATTGGTTCGGATCGGTCCCGATCGACGACGCCGTGGATGCCGCCACCCGGGCGCGAGTACGGTCCGCAGCCGACCGCGCGAACGATGCGCTGATCGAGCTGACCGCCGTGCTCCGCGAAGAGCTTCGGCCGGTCGCCCCCTCGATCGACGGCGTCGGAGCAGAGATCTATGCCGACCTCGCGGCTGCGATGCTCGGCGCCCGCATCGATCTCGCCGACACGTACGCGTACGGCTGGGCGGAACTCGAGCGACTCGTGGCCGAGGCTCGGGCGCTCGCCGTCGACCTGGGCGGCACCGGCGGCGACCCCGTGCGCAGCACCGCGGAGCTCCTCGACGCAGACCCGCGCTACCGCCTCGACGGCGTCGATGCGATCCGCACCTGGCTCGAGCGCCGGGTCGACGAGACGACCGATGCACTCGCACCCGCCTTCGACCTGCCGGCCGGCATCCGGAACGGGGAATGCGTCGTCGCCGAGGCCTCGACCGGCGTGGTCTACTACACGCCCGCGCCGCCCGACGCGTCGGCGCCGAGCCGGATCGTCTGGACCATCCCGAGCGGGGTGCCGGTCGCAGCGACATGGCACGAGGTGACGAGCGTTCACCACGAGGGCCCGCCCGGCCACCATCTCCAGTTCGTCGTGACCGCGTCATATCCCGAACTGCACCCGTGGCAGCGGCACCTCTGCCACATCCACGGCTACGCGGAGGGGTGGGCGCACTACGCCGAGCAGCTCGCCGACGAGCTCGGTCTGATCCGCGACCCCGCCGAACGCCTCGGGCTGCTCCTCGGCCAGATCTGGCGTTCGGTGCGCATCGTCGCCGACATCGGCCTGCACACCGGCTGGGCGGTTCCGCCCAACGGACTCGCGGCCGATGAGACGTGGTCGCCCGAACTGGCACGACGGATGCTGGTGGACCTGGCGCTCGTCGAGCCGCACCTCGCGGAGTTCGAGGTCGACCGGTACCTCGGCTGGCCGGGGCAGGCGCTCGCGTTCAAGGTCGGTGCGCGCCTGTGGAACGACGCGCGCGACGCCCGCGCGGCGGCCGACGGCGACGCGTTCTCGCTCCGCGAGTTCCACCGCGCCGCGCTCGGCCTGGGTCCGATGGGACTGGAGCCGCTCCGATCGCTCCTGCTGGACTGAACCCGTCCCCGAGCTTGTCGAAGGTTCGAACGGACGACGCTTCGACAGGCTCAGCGGTCGGGCAGATCCAGCTGGGGGAGCACCTCGCGGCCGAGCAAGGCGATGCCCTCCGCGGAGTCGATGCCGTGCGGGGTGCCGAACTCGATGCGATCGACGCCCGCGTCGATCAGCCGCTGCGCGTGCGCGGCGATGTCATCCGGGGTGCCCGAGAACGCGAACAGGTCGAGCACATCTCGCGGGACGAGCCTGCCCGCACCCTCGTCGTCGCCGTCGGCGAGGCGCGCACGGATCGCGGGCAGGAGGTCGGCCGGCACGTGGACCGTCGGATCCAGCGCGGCCACCACATCCAGGTACATCGCGACTTGCCGGCGCGCGTGACCGCTCCCAGCACGACGTCGACGGCGTCCGACGTTCGACCGGCCCGATCGAGTCCGCGCTGCAGGCGCTTCCGCACGACGCCGACCATCGCAGGGTTCGCGCTGCCGCCCACCTTGATCTCATCGGAGAACTCGCCGGCCAGGGCCATGCCGAGCGGACCCCACGAGCCGATCAGGATGGGCGCCCGCGGGCGCTCCACCGGGTAGCGGAGTCGCTCGCCCGGCTCGACGCGGAACGCGGCCCCGGCGTAGCCGCGGCCTTCGCCGGCGAGCAGCGTCTGGACCACGCCGATCGCGTCGCGCAGGTGCGCGATCGGCTTCGGCGCCTCGAGCCCGATCGCCTCGAGCCAGGACCCCTTGGCGAGTCCGAGGTAGGCACGGCCGGCGGATGCGGCATCCACAGCGGCGAACTGCCCTGCGATCTCGTACGGATGCAGCGTGTACGGGTTCCAGCACGCGCAGCCGAGCCGGATGCGCGAGGTCACCGCCGCCATCTCGAGCAGCGCGGCGATCGGCGGCCGGTAGCGCAGGTCGGAGAACACGCTCACGCCGTCGAAGCCGAGCTCCTCCGCGAGCCCGGCCAGACCCGCGTAGGCACCGGGCTCCTTGTCGGTCTGCAGGCCCAGCGAGACCCGGACCTGCCTCACGTCAGCTCGTCCGTGTCGATCGAGCGGATGCCGGTCCCGGCTTCGATCGCGCGGCGTTAGCGCGAAGTCTGCCCCACCCTTCTCCGCCACGCACCGCACGGTCGTCACGCCCGACAGCAGCGTCCGCCGCGCCCCGTCGGCCATGTACAGCGCGAGTCCGTGCGCGTCCAGCGCGCTCACCGCGTCGCCGCCCGCGCCCGGCAGCGAAAGCGAGAAGTGGGTGTGCATGTTGATCAGGCCCGGCGTGACGAAGACTCCGCCGAGATCGATCCCGACCGCGTCCGCTTCGGGCACGATCTCTACGATCACCCCGTCGCGGATGACGATCGCGAGGCCGTCCTGCGGGCGCGGGTCGACGCCGTCGACCAGCCGCAGATTCGTGAGCACCGCGTCACCGCGGGTCGGCAGGGAAGGGACCGGACCGCTCATGCCAGTGCATCCACGATCGGACGGAACTTCACGCGGGTCTCGAGCAGCTCCGCCTCGGGGTCGCTGCCCGCGACGATGCCGGCGCCGGCGTGCGCGCGCAGCGGGATGTCGTCGCGGCCGCCGACCGGCACTGCGTCGAGGTCGAACTGAGCGCAGCGCAGGGCGATGGCCCACTCGCCGTCCCCATGCGCGTCGACCCACCCGACCGGTCCGGCATAGCGCCCGCGGTCGAACGGCTCGAGTCGGCGGATCACCTCGAGTGCGGCATCCGTCGGCGTCCCCGCCACTGCCGCTGTGGGGTGGAGGGCCGCCACGAGGTCGAGTGCGGATGCACCCCCGCTCAGCTCGCCCTCGACGTCGGTCGCGAGGTGGAAGACGTTCGGAAGCTTGAGCGTGAACGGCTGCTCGCTCACGGCGAGGGCGCTCGTGTGCGGGCGCAGCGACGCGAGCACGCTCTGCACCGCGTACAGGTGCTCGTCCTGGTCTTTCGCGCTCGTCGCCAGGGCGAGGGATGCCGCGGTGTCGGCATCGGCGTCCGCCCCGCGCGGCGCGGTGCCGGCGAGCACGCGCGCGGTGACAGTGCCGCCCGAGACGGTCACGAGGGTCTCGGGGCTCGCTCCGATGAGTCCGTCGACCGCGAACGTCCAGCAGTCGGGATACCCCGACGCGAGGGCGCGGGCGAGGCGTCGGAGGTCGGAGCCGGGAGGAGCCGATCCCGCCAGTTCGCGCGCCAGCACGACCTTGCTGACCTCGCCCGCGGCGATGGCGTCGAGTCCGCCACGGACGGCGTTCTGATAGCCGCTGGGGTCGAGCGCCCCGGGACCGAGCTTCGCCGACCAGTACGGTCCGTACTCCGTGCGGTCCGGGAGGGTGACGGGGGCGGTGGGCGGGGCCGGGTCGTCGGCGTGGGTGATGCGGGTCACCCAGGAGCGCCCTCCGCGGCGTCCGACGACGACCCATGGGACGCTGAGGATGCTGCGCGCGGCCGATCCCGGATCGAAGACGAATGCGCCGAAGGCGACGAGGCCCGTCCCCGGCAGGCCGACCGGATCGTCGATCTCGGCGTCCGCGGCGAGCGTGCGCCACCGCGCACCGAAGCCGAGCGCGGAGGAGGCACCGGCGCGCACGAAGCCGACCGTTTCGCCGTACGCGGCGATCGCATCGCCGCGGCGGCTCCAGAACGTGGGATGCGAGGGCGAGGCGTGCGCCAGCACATCGTCGATGGAGTCGATCTCACGCGTCACGATCCGCAGCCGCGGTGTCGGCAGCTGCTGCGGGTCGGTCACCTCTCCAGCCTAGAGTCGATCCGGCGACCGAGCCGGGTCGTCAGGAAGGCCGCATAAACTGAGCCGTGATGAGCACTCCCCCCGCCACACCGCCGGCCCGGCCCGAACCGGGAACCCGTCTGCTGTTCCGGTGGCGCAAGTGGGACGGCAGTCCGCACTGGCTGCACGAGTGCGTGTACCTCGGCCGCGACGACTGGGGCGACTGGTTCGGACAGCGCGCAGGGTGGCGCAGCACGCGCCCCGAGCGCGATTACCTCGTCGACGGCCCCAACGTCACGCTCCTGCCCCCGAGCGGGCTGTGGGCGCTCACCGTCAACATCGCACCCCCGGCGACCTATCGCATCTACATCGACATCGGGTGGGAGGTGCGCTGGGCCGAGCGCGACGGCGCGCTCGAACCGACCGGCATCGACATGGACCTCGACGTCGTCAGCGCCATGGACGGGCGCGGCATCTGGATCGACGACCGCGACGAGTGGGACGAGCACCGGGTGGCTTACGGGTACCCGCTCGAGATAGTGGACAAGCTCGAAGCCGTCGCCGTGGATCTCGAGCGTCGCGTGCGCGCGGGTGCGGCCCCGTTCGACGACGCGACGCCGGATGCCTGGCTCGAACGGCTCGCCTCCATGGAACTGCCTGCACCCGGACCGCCCGAGCCTAGACTCGACGCGTGAGCGCAGACCACGAGAAGAACCGGGCCGACCTGCACAAGGACCCGGCTCGCGTCAGTGGCATGTTCGACCAGGTCGCCAAGAACTACGACCGCACGAACACCGTGCTGAGCATGGGCAACGACCGGATGTGGCGGGTCGCCACGACGCGTGCCGTCGCCCCGCGGCGCGGCCAGCGCATCCTCGACCTCGCCGCCGGCACGGGCGCCAGTTCCGTCGCGCTCGCCAAGAGCGGTGCGCAAGTGGTCGCCGCCGACTTCTCCCGCGGGATGATCGCGGAGGGACGGCAGCGGCATGGCGGCATCCCGAATCTCACGTTCGTCGAGGCCGATGCGATCGCCCTGCCGTTCGCCGACGCCGAGTTCGACACCGTCACGATGTCGTTCGGGCTGCGCAACGTGAACGACCCCAAGCAGGCGCTGCGCGAACTGCTGCGGGTCACCAAGCCTGGGGGTCGCCTGGTCGTCTGCGAGTTCTCCCACCCGCCGTCGCGGTCGTTCAACGGGCTCTACCGCTTCTACAACGACCGCGTCCTGCCGGTGGTCGCCAAGACCGTCAGCTCGAACGCCGACGCGTACGACTATCTCAACGAGTCGATCCGCGACTGGCCCGACCAGCGCAAGCTCTCGGCCTGGATCCGCGAGGCGGGGTGGGCGGATGTGGCGTACCGCAACCTCTCCCTGGGCATCGTCGCGCTCCACCGCGCCACGAAGCCGCGGTCGAGCCCGACCACCGCCGAGTGATCCGAGGATCGGCGGCAGAGGTGACGCGCTCAGACCCCGGTAGGCTGGTCGGGTGACTCCCTCAGCGTCGGGCTCGCGGGTTGCGGGCAAGCTGGGCCTCACCGACCGCACATTCGCCGGACCGCGGTCCCGCAAGCTCGCGTCGGCCGTGAAGGCCGGCCTCGCCGAGGTCGATCGCGTGCTCGAGCGGGAGCTGCGCGTGACCGACCAGATCGCCGATGCGGCCAGCCGCTACCTCTACGACGCGGGCGGCAAACGCGTGCGCCCCATGCTCGCGCTGATCACTGCTCAGCTCGGTGACGGCGCGAACGAGAACGTGATCCTCGGGGCCACGGCCCTCGAGATGACCCACCTCGGCACGCTGTACCACGACGACGTGATGGATGCCGCCGACAAGCGCCGCGGAGTGCCCAGCGCCCATGCGGTGTGGGGCAACAGCGTCGCGATCCTCACGGGCGATCTGCTGTTCTCGCGGGCGAGCCAGATCATGGCCAAGCAGGGAGACCGGGCGATCCGCCTGCAGGCCGACACATTCGAGCGCCTCGTCCTCGGCCAGATGCACGAGACCGTCGGGCCGCAGGAAGGCGAGGATCGCGTCGCGTTCTACCTCAAGGTGCTCTCCGACAAGACCGGTTCACTCATCGCCGCCGCCGCGCAGTCGGGGATCATCTTCTCGAACGGCCCGGAGGAGTTCGAGCAGCCGCTCATCGCGTTCGGCGAGAAGGTCGGCGTCGCCTTCCAGCTGCTCGATGACGTCATCGACCTCTCCGACAACCCCGACGAGACCGGCAAGGTGCCCGGCACCGACCTGCGCGCCGGTGTCCCGACGATGCCCTACCTCGTCCTCGGTCAGCGGACGGATGCGGCATCGGTCGCGCTGCGCGACCGCATCGACGACGGCGTCGAGCTCATCGCCGCCGGAGCGGATCCGGCCATCCTGGACGACGAGCTCGCCGAGCTCCGTGACCACGAAGCGACGACGGCGACGCTCGATCTGGCTCACGCCTGGTCGAACGAAGCGGTCGAGTCGCTCGCACCCCTGCCCGACGGCGCTGTCCGTGAGGCCCTCACGCGCTTCGCGCAGGCCGTCGCGGATCGCTCCAGCTGACATCGACACAGGTCGCTGCCCCTCGACAGGCTGAGGGACCGACCTGGCACATTCGCAATCCCCGAAAGGACCCTCATGACCAAGCTCAGGCTGGCCATCGTCGGTGCAGGCCCGGCGGGCATCTACGCCGCCGACATCCTGCTCAAAGCGGAGCGCAAGTTCGATGTGTCGATCGACCTGTTCGAGCAGCTTCCCGCGCCCTATGGTCTCGTCCGCTACGGCGTGGCGCCCGATCATCCCCGCATCAAGGGCATCGTCACGGCGCTGCGCGAGGTGCTCGACCGCGGCCACATCCGCCTGTTCGGCAACGTCCGCTTCGGCGAGGACATCACCCTCGAAGACCTCAAGCACCATTACAACGCCGTGATCTTCGCGACCGGCGCCGTGCGCGACGCGGGGCTGGACATCCCCGGCATCGACGCGATCGGATCCTACGGCGCAGCCGACTTCGTCAGCTGGTTCGACGGACACCCCGACGTCACCCGCGAATGGCCTCTGGATGCGGCATCCGTCGCCGTCGTCGGCAACGGCAACGTCGCCCTCGACGTCTCGCGCATGCTGGCCAAGCACGCCGAGGACCTCCTCTCGACGGAGGTGCCCGACAACGTGTACGCGGGTCTGAAGTCCAGCGCCGTCACCGACGTCCACGTCTTCGGCCGGCGCGGGCCTGCCCAGGTCAAGTTCACGCCGCTCGAGCTGCGCGAGCTCGGCGAGCTGCGCGACGTCGACATGGTGGTCTATGACGAGGACTTCGATTACGACGAGGCGTCCAAGGCCGCGATCGCCAGCAACAAGCAGGTCATGGTGATCGACCGCGTCCTGCAGTCGTGGCGCAAGCGCCCCTCGGCGAACAACGCCGGCGGAGAGGCGTCCCGTCGCCTGCATCTGCACTTCTACGCCAAGCCGCTCGAGGTCGTCGCCGACGACAGCGGCCGGGTCTCCGCCTTCCGCTGGGAGCGCACGCGCCCCGACGGCGAGGGCGGCGTGGTGGGCACCGGTGAGATCCGGGAGGTTCCGATCCAGGCGATCTACCGCGCGGTCGGGTACTTCGGCTCGCCGCTGCCCGGTGTGCCGTTCGACAAACGCCACGGCGTCATTCCGAACCACGAGGGACAGGCGCTGCGGAAGGACTCCAACGACCGGGTGCCCGGGGTGTACGCCACCGGGTGGATAAAGCGCGGACCGGTCGGGCTCATCGGCCACACGAAGTCCGACGCGATGGAGACCGTGCGTCACATCATCAATGACCAGGGGTCGTGGTGGCAGCCGGCCGACCCGTCGGAGGGTGCGATCCCGGCGCTGCTCGCCGACCGGGGTGTGCGCTGGACAGACCTCCAGGGCTGGCATCTCCTCGACGAGCATGAGATCGGTCTCGGGTCGCCCCACGGCCGCGCCCGCATCAAAGTCGTGCCGCGTCACGACATGGTCGACATCTCGCGAGCCGAGTGAGCCCGCAGGACTCAGGCTGCTGAGTCGCGCGGGCCGATGACGACTCGCGAGACCTCCTCGATGCGCGGGTGGCGCTCGTGGCCGTTCTCGACGACGCCTCTGTGCCATGTCAGCTCGAGGCCCTCGGGGGTGTCCTGCAGCACCGAGAGGTTGTTGTCGAACCACGGCCCTTTGATCGTGGACCACTCGAACGGTGGATTCGGGACCTTCGCCGAGCGGGCGACCGCCGCGCCGATCGGTCGAGCAAACCCGTAGGACATCACGACCGAGAACCAGCGCATGATGCGGGGCAGTGGATTGCGCACCGGTGAGCACACCGCCTGCACGATCCGACCCCCGCGGGAGCGGTCCACTTCGGCGATGTAGGAGAAGTGCACGTCGCCGGAGAGGATCATGAGCGAGTCCGGCGCATGGCCGCGCTCGCCGTCGGCGATCTCGGTCACGATCCGCGCGAGGGACTGGAAGCTGTTCTGCCACGCCGCCCAGTGCTCGAGATCGACCATCTGTCGCAGACTCTCGCCGACCCGTGCCGCGGTGCGGCCCCACGCACCCTGCGAGATCGCCTCGTCCCACGACTCGACGTGATGCAGACCGATGGGCAGAAGGAACGGAAGCGAGGTAGCGATGAGCAGGTGCCGGATGCCGCCGTGCAGCTGTTCGTCCAGCCACGCCCACTCGGTCGCGTCGACGAGCGCGCGGGCGGTGGGGGTCAGGTCACGCGCCGCACGGGAGTCGACGACGACCAGCCGGATGTCGCCGAAGTCGCGGCGGTAGCTGAACCGATAGGTTGTCGGCTGCTGGTCGACCCGGTCTGCGAAAGCATCGAGGGTCTCACTGAGGTCGGGCTCATCAGGACCGGTGTGCGCTTGGAGCCGCTGCCAGATCTCGTCCTCGGCACGACCCGCGGGCGAGAGGTTGCCGAGATGCTGGTACACCCAGTACGACGCCAGCCCGGCGACGATCCTGCCGTGCCACCACGACGTCGCCTCCATGTCCTTCTTCCAGTCCAGCGAGGCGTTCCAGTCGTCGCGCACGTCGTGGTCGTCGAAGATCATGGCGCTCGGCACGGTCGACAGCAGCCAGCGGTTCGCGTCGTCCGACCATGCCAGACGGTAGAGGTGCGCGTACTCCTCATAGTCCTTGAGCTCCTTGCCGGGGGGCTCGCTGATGTCGCGCCGACTGCGGATGAATTCCTGCATGGCCTCGGTCGTCATGTCGGCGTAGACCTGGTCGCCCAGCAGCAGGATGAGATCCGGCCGAAGATCCGCGTCCTCGCTCAGCGCCAGCGCGAACGTCCGCATCGCGTCGACGCCGTGGGTGCGGTTTCCTGCCTTGTCATGATCCACGCTCGTTCGACACGATCCCCACGCCATGCGAAGCGGCCGTTCGGGTGTGCGCGTGGCGATCACGGGGTCCGGCAGAGGTGAGCCCTCTTCCGGCCAGACCTTCTCGCCGCTCACCCGGACCTCGTACGGCAGCATCGATCCCGGGGTCAGCCCGTCGAGCTCGACGAGGGCATAATGATGACCGTGGACCCCGAAGGTGCGCGACCGCCATTCGCGGTCGTCGGCGAGAACGGTCACCTCGGCGGCCGCGCCGGTCTCGACCCACACCGCCGCCGACGTCTCGTCGGTGTAGCGCAGCATTGGCCCGAGGACCAGGGGAGAGGATGCCGCCATGCGTCCATGTCTAACGCTCCTCGCGGGCGCGTGCCATGGCTTGACGCGTGGCGCGAAGGCGCTCAGCCCTTCTCCGACGCTCCGGCCTCGCCTGCCGAGCCGGACGCGTCGCTGACGTCGCGCGCCGTATCGCCCGAGGCGTGCTGAGCGCGGCTCAGCAGAATGAACGGCACGGCGATCGCCGTGATCACACCGCTCCAGATCAGCGAGGCGCCATAGCCGCCGACATCCGCGACCCGCCCGAGCACCGGCTGGAAGACGACGCCGCCCCCGGAGCCCATGAGCGAGTCGAAGGAGAGCACGGTCGCGCGCTGCTTGGACGGGATCATGTCGTTGAGGTACGCGCGGTGCACCGGGTCGTCGATCGCCGATGCGATGCCCCAGACTGCGACGAGGGCGATCGCGACCCAGAAATTGCGCACGAGACCGAGTCCGAGCAGAACGACCGCACTCGAGATCGTCGCGAGCAGGATGGACGACGTGCGGTGACGGAAGAGCTTGCGCACCCACGGGGCGATCGCACCGCCGAGGATCGCCGCCCCCGACAGCAGCGCTGCGGCCAGACCCGCCACCGTGTACGCCTGGTCATCGCCCCACAGCTCGAGCAGGTACGGCTGGAGCGCGTAGAACACGTAGATGCCGACACCGGCCGTGAACGGGCTCGCGAGCATCAGCCAGCGCACCGGAGGATTGCCCAGGCCGTATTTCACCGACGCGCGGAACACCGTTCGCGTCGCCTGGAGGGGGTTCTCGCCGCGCTCGGGCGTGAAGCCGATGTCGTGCATGAGGAGTGCGGCGACGACGAACATGACCACCAGCACGCACGCGCGCACGAGGAACGGCACGCCGAGGTTGGTGAACTGTGCGATCACCCCTCCGAGCACCGAGCCCGACAGCATCGCGATGCCGCCTACGATCTGCGCGCGCCCGAAGACCGCCTCGAGACTGCCGTGGTAGCCCGTGGCTGTCAGCGCATCCACGAGCCACGCATCGACCGCACCGGAGAAGAAGGTGAAACCCAGACCCAGCAGCACGGACACGATCGCCCAGGCCCAGAACGGCGATTCCCACACCCACAGCATCCAGTACAGCGCCGTCGTTCCGGCGAGCGTGACGGTCCCGATCAGGTATGACGCTCGCCGTCCGACGGTGTCGGCCACGACGCCGGTGGGGATCTCGAAGATCAGCATGCCCGCCGTGAAGAATGCGTTCGCGGCGAACGCCTCCAGGTTCGACAGGCCCGCATCGAGAAGGAACAGCGTGTTGATGCCCCAGATGAACGACGCGGCCAGTGTGTTGCCGAGCATCAGCGTGTAATAGGTGCCCTGCACTCTCCGCGGACTGGGCAACGCCGTCCTAGTCGTCATCGAAGCGACAGTAGCCCCCGCGGACGACACCGTCTACAGCCCGGATGCCGCCCCCGGCCTCGCGTCGTCACCTGGCTAGGCTCGGTGCGTGGCTGGACGCGGAGGCCGCGCCGGCGAGCGACGGCCTCGCCGACACTACGGCGGATCAGTAGATGTGGAGCTTCTCCAGGAGCGCGAAGGTGTCGTCGAGGGTCTCGAAGAGGTCTTTGTTGTGCTTGATCATCTTGCTGCGCATGTAGACGCGCAGCCACTGCTTGTACATGAAGTTCTCGTACCGGTCGAAACGCTCCTGCAACGGCAGATCCTGCTGTCCGAGGAGCCCGGCCAGGAACATCGCGCACTCGAAGCCCAGGGAGATCGACTGGAAATACGGTGAGCCGATGGCCGAGTCGCCCGCCAGGAACGCCGGTGCATTCACGAACGGATGCTCCGCGACGTTCAGCGCACGCCACTTCCGGCTGGTGACGTTGCGGGCGTGATACAGGTCCAGCGGAATGCGGACGATCTCGGTCTCGCCGAGAATCTCACCTCCGGTCTCGTGCTTGATCATCTCGATGAACCTGTCCATCGACTGGGTCACCCCGGGAAGGTTGTCACGCAGCCACTGGCTGTCGAAGCCGGACGGAATGGCCCGGAACTCCTCCTCCGTGATGTTGACGATCCCGGTCACGTGGCTCACGCCCTGGTCGTAGAAGGTCCGGTGGACGGCGGGGATGAACTTGTAGTGGGCGTTCTCGGCGTTCTTGTAGTACTTGCAGTACTCGTCGCAGACGTAGGTCTGGCTGTACAGGAACGTGATCACCAGCGCGTACTCGAGTCGCACCTTGAAGAGGTTGGGCTGGGCGCCGCCGAAGGCCGGGGAGATATGGTCGCGCAGAAGGGAGCGACTGCCCGTGCAATCGATCACGATGTCGTCCGGTCCGACCATCGCCAGAGCGTCCTGGGCGGTCAGTTCGCCCACGATGCGCTCGACGGAGCCGGTGCCGCGTGCGTCGATCAGGTCGCTGAGCGCCTGCTCGATGGCGTTGAGCGCACAGAAGCCCAGCGTCCAATCCAGCAGGAGCCCCCTCAGGTCGGGCGGAATCGACTGCCGCGACGCGACGCCTTCGTCCAGGTCGGTGCGGTCGAACACCGCTTCGACGTTCTCGCCGTCGATGTAGTCGATGCAGTAGTCCTCGACCGAATCGGCGATCAGGTACGTGTCGAGCTTCACCATCCGGGTGCGGGAGTATGAGGACCGCTTCTCGTAGAGCCGGATCGAGTAGTCGCCCATCGTCTGCAGCAGCGCCGTCAGGATCAGGCCGACCGGGCCGCCGCCGAACACGTGGACCTGACGCTTCGGATTCGACGTTTCGGGAGGCAACCGATCTCTCCTGACGCAGAGTGCGCGGCACGATCGGGTGGGGCCAGCCGCCCGGAACCGCGAAGCAGCCCACCACCCTCGGTGCGCGCCGCGGCCTACACTAGCACCGCCAGGACCCGCCCAGCCGGGCCGACCGCGGCCGATTCGGCGGTTCGACAGCAGGCGGCGGCTGCGCGAGCTGAGCGTTCACGGAGGTGTGCACGATGACAGGCCTCGATGCGGTGGACGACCGCTTCCCGATCTTCGAGCTCGGATACGGCGACAGCGAAGGGCAGGACGTGACCTCCCTCCTGTCGCGGAACGGAATCCTGTTCGCGCGCGCGGCCAACGGCGGCTCCTTCCGCTGGATCTCACTGCGCCTCATCTCGTCAGGGGTTCCGCTGCGAGTGAGCTACACCTGCCGATACTTGCGCCCCGGCGACGGCGGCGTGCTCACGGCGGAGGCCCCGGCGGGAGAGCGGTGCCCCGCGG
The DNA here is from genome assembly GCA_035630115.1 of Microbacterium sp. Taxonomy (GTDB): domain Bacteria; phylum Actinomycetota; class Actinomycetes; order Actinomycetales; family Microbacteriaceae; genus Microbacterium. The sequence goes on from DASQLG010000108.1 coordinate 51,700, forward strand.
AGGATGCCGGTGCCATCACCCAGCTCGCATTCCGGTCGAAGATCTACCACCGGTGCTGGATAGCCCGGACGGGGCGCCCCGGGGAGGAGACCCAGGATCCCGCCAGCAGCTTCTGGTACCCCAGCGGCCAGTTCTGCGGGACCACCGAGCCGGGCGCCTGGATCACCGCCCTCGAGATCAAGATGCCGCCGATCTTCGAGGCG
>DASQLG010000109.1:0-143750 GCA_035630115.1 Microbacterium sp.
GATCTTCGAGGTGGCGGTCTTCATCGCGAGCGGACTGCAGCAGCGACTCGGCATCCCGCTGCTGGACGACGAGATCGCCTACATCGCGATGCACGTCGGCGGGCGGCTGGAGCGCAGCCGGCGCGCCGATCAGCTGCTCACAGCCACGATCGTGTGTCCCGGGTACTACGAGCTGCACGAGCTGCTGCGCTCCTCGGTCGACCGTTCCCTCGGGCAGTCGATCGAGGTCGTGGGCGTCGAGACGCGCGTCGATCCCGACTGGGCCTCGATCGACACCGACCTGGTGCTGACCACAATCGATCCCGCCGTCCCGGGCGACCGGTTCGTACGGATCCAGCCGTTCCTGACGGATGCCGACGTCGACCGCGTCCAGACCGCGGCCGCGCGCATCCGGCGCTCGCGCCGCCTCGCGCGGCTCCGCAAGGAGCTCGAGCGCTACTTCGTGCGGTCCGCGTTCGTGCGCTTGATGGACGGCGGGGCGGGCGAAGACGACGTGATCCGACACCTCGGCTCGCTGCTGGTCGCGGAGGGCGTGATCGATCAGGACTACGTGGAGCGGACGATCGAGCGCGAGCGACTCTCCTCGACCGCCTTCACGGACGCCCTCGCCGTGCCGCACGCGCTCGGCATGACCGCGACGCGCACCGCGATCGCGGTCGGCGTCGCCGATCCGTCCATCCCGTGGGGCGAGGGCCGCGTGCAGGTGGTCGCGCTGGTCGCGTTCTCCGAGACCGATCGCGAGGCGTTCCAGACCGTCTTCGAGCAGTTCGTCGAGGTGTTCTCCGAGCGCGACAGCGTGCACCGGATCGTCCGCCGCGCGACGGACTTCACCGGCTTCCTCGACGAACTCGTCGCCGTCATCGACGGCTGAGCGTCGCGGCATCACCCGGTCAGCGGGCGAGCCGCGACTCCAGGCCGAGCCGCACGGCCGACCACTCGTGGGGGAGGATCGAGAACACCACGGTGTCGCGGAGGCTGCCGTCCGGTCCGATCCGGTGGTTGCGCAGGACCCCGTCCTGCTTCGCGCCGAGTCGGGCGATCGCCGCGCGCGACTGCAGGTTGTGCCAGTGCGTGCGGAATTCCACCGCGATCGCGTCGCACCGCTCGAAGGCGTGCCCGAGGAGCAGAAGCTTGGAGGCTGTGTTCACCGCGGTTCGCTGCGCCTCCACGGCGATCCAGGTGTGCCCGATCTCGACGTGGCGGTTGGGCTGGTCGATGTTGCAGAACGTCGTCATCCCGATGGCCTTGCCCGTGTCGAGTCGGCGCACCGCCCACGGGTTCATGGATCCGCCCTCGTGCCAGGCGAGCCGCTGCGCGATCTCCGCAGCGACGCCGTCGGGGGAGGGCACCGAGGTGTACCACGCGTGCTCGAGGCCGGCCGTCGCCGCGGCCAGGTCGTCGGCGTGATCCGGTGAGAGCGGCTCGAGGCGGACGAACGCGTTCTCCAGGGTGATCGGGTCGCGAAGCAGCATGGCTCGAGCCTACGAGCCGTTCTTCGGGTGCATGGCGGCCTCCGCCGCAGCCGCACCCGCGGCCGGATCCGACACACGGGATGCGGCGCGGGCCGCGGTGACCGCTCGCCGGCCGGCCGGCAGCCAGACGGCCGCCGCCAGCACGACGAAGGTCAGCAGTCCGGAGCCGACCAGGAGCCATTCGATCGGCAGCACGTCGGCGAGCGGGCCGAACACGACCATTCCGAGCGGCATCGCGAGAGCCATCACGATCCCGAGGAAGCCGAAGACGCGCCCCTGGCGCTCCGGCTCGACGCTCTCCTGCAGCAGCGTGGTCGACGGGGTCGAGAAGAACGGTACCGACAGGCCCAGCAGGAACATGAAGCCGAAGAAGAGCCAGATGTCGGGCGAGAGGCCCATGCCGATCGAGAGGAGTCCGAACACGAGCGACGAGACGATGATCATGCCGATCCGGCTGCGCTTCGCGAACAGCGCCGCCACGGCGATGCCGCCCAGGACCATCCCGACGCTGAAGGAGATCTCCAGGACGGCGAGGTTGATCACGTTCTGCTGCTCTCCCGCATCGAACGACCGCACCAGCATCAGCGGAGTGAGGTTCGACGGCGCCACGATCAGCACGAAGATGATCGCGAAGAGGATCAGCAGCCAGCGCACGAACGCGTGGTGGGCGACGTACCGCACGCCGTCCACGAGGTCTGCGAAGTAGCCGGCATCCACGTCCGCCGCGCGCCGGATCGCGGTGACCGGAATCAGGGCGAGGAGGCCGATCCCGATGATCGCGGTCACGACATCGATGAAGAAGATGGGCACCAGCGAAGCGGCCGTGCCTCCGGTCGCCGCCGACGACCAGGCGTAGATCGCACCGGCCGCCGCCGGCGCAAGCAGCGCCATCGCCGATTGGATGGAGCCGTTGATGCCGTTCACGCGCATCAGGTGGCGCATCGGCGTGATCTGCGGGATGAGGGCAGACACCGCAGGCAGCTGAATCCCCGCGCCGGCCGAGCGGATCGCCAGGGCGAGGTAGATCACCCACGCCGCGTCGTAGCCGGCCATCATCACGACGGCGAGCGCCAGCGTCGAGACGGCGATCGCGGCATCCGCGGTCATGATCAGGTACTTGCGGTTGTGCCGGTCGGCCCAGACGCCGCCGAAGATCGAGACGACGGCCTGCGGGAGGAAGCCGAACAGCGCCGCGAGCATCATGATGACACCCGACTGGTAGGTGATGGTGAGGTACCAGAACACGGCGTACTGCACGAGCATCGAGCCGAGCAGGCTGATCGTCTGGCCGCTCAGGAAGAGGATGACCTTCCGCAGCCAGTGCGGTGGGTCGGTCGCTTCCACGCCGTCGGCGGGATCGTCGGCGGATGCCGCTGCTGCCGCATCCGTGTCGCCCAAGCGCCCGCGGTCCGTCACCGGTGTGTCATCTCCGCTCGTCCAGCAGCGCGCGTGCGCCCTCACCGAGCGCGGCGATCCGCGCCCTCGCGTCGTCAGCGGAGTCGCCGCGGACGTCCAGATACACCTTGAGCTTCGGCTCGGTCCCACTCGGGCGCACGATCACGCGTGACCCGTCGGTCATCCACAGGCGCAGCACATCGCCCGGCGGCAGATCGTCGACGCCCTCGAGCAGATCCTCGATCCTCTCGACGCCGAGACCTCCGATCGACTCCGGATGCCGCTCCCGCAATCCGGTCATGATCCGCCCGATGCGCGAGAGGTCGTCGACGCGGATCGAGATCTGGTCGCTGGCGAAGAACCCGAACGTGGCATCGAACTCGGCGAGCACCCGTGCGAGGCTCTCCCCGCGGCTGCGGGCCTCGGTGACCATTCCCAGCATCGCGATCGCTGCGGAGATGCCGTCCTTGTCGCGCACCGTCTCAGGGTTCACGAGGTAGCCGAGGGCCTCCTCGAACCCGAACACGAGGCCCGGTGCGCGCGAGATCCACTTGAAGCCCGTGAGCGTGGTGTGGAAGTCGAGCCCGTAATGGTCGGCGACCGCCTTGAGCCCCGGCGAGGAGACCAGGGAGCACGCGAGCGACGCACCCGACCCGGCGCCCGCCTCGCGGGCGAGACGTGCGGCCCGCCAGCCGAGGAGCAGACCGATCTGGTTGCCGGTGAGACGCCGCCACCCGCCCGGCGCGTGCGGATCGGGAACCGCGACCGCGAGTCGGTCGGCGTCGGGATCGTTGGCGATCACGAGGTCGGCGTTCACGGCCCGCGCGGCCTCGAACGCGAGGTCCATCGCGCCCGGCTCCTCCGGATTGGGGAAGGCGACCGTCGGGAACCGGCCGTCGGGGTCGAGCTGCGCGTCGACCGCCACGGGCGCGGGGTAGCCGGCCACCTCGAGGATGCGCGAGAGCGTCTCCCACCCCACGCCGTGCATCGCGGTGTAGACCCAGGTCAGGCCGGAGGCGCCGTCCGTCGCGGGTGCCACCGCGGCGGTCGCGGCGATATACGCCTCCACCAGCGATTCGGGGGCCCTCTCGTAGCCGAGCGAGCGCGGCAGGGCGCCGACGTCTCCGGCATCCGCGATCCGCTGGATGTGCGCGGCGATCTCGGCGTCGGCGGGCGAGACGATCTGCGCGCCGTCGTCGGCCCCGCCGAGGTACACCTTGTAGCCGTTGTCGTTCGGTGGGTTGTGGCTGGCTGTGACCATGACACCGGCATCCGCCCCCAGCTCGCGCACCGCGAATGCGAGCACCGGGGTCGGCAGCAGACGCGGGAGCAGGATCGCCCGCAGGCCCGCACCGGCGAACAGTTCGGCCGAGTCGCGGGCGAACACGTCCGAGTTGCGGCGACCGTCGTAGCCGACCACCACGGTCGGCGTACGGTCGGTGTCAGCGGCGCGCTCACGCACGAACGCCGCGAGACCGGCCGCGGCCTGGGCGACGAGCACCCGGTTCATCCGGTTGCTGCCCGCGCCGAGCTCTCCGCGGAGCCCCGCCGTGCCGAAGGCGAGCCTCCCGGCGAAACGGTCGGCGAGATCGGCGGCTGCCGCCCGGTCGCCCTGCTCGGTGCGATCGATCAGGTCGCGCAGCTCCGCGCGAGTCTGTTCATCGGGATCCTGTGCGAGCCAGGCGCGGGCGGCGACCAGGACGGCGTCGTCCGGTCCGCGGTTCACATCGCGCCGATCACGCGTGCCAGCAGAGAAGAGATGACCGGCCCGGCGGCACGACCGGCTTCCGTGACCTCGTGGTGGCTCAAGGGCGTGGTCTGGATGCCGGCAGCCATGTTCGTGATGAGGGAGAGGCCGAGCACCTCCATGCCGGTCTGCCGCGCGGCGATCGCCTCGAGCGCGGTCGACATTCCGACGATGTGCCCGCCGATCGCCTTCGCCCACCGCACCTCCGCGGGCGTCTCGTACTGAGGGCCGGTGAACTGGCAGTAGACGCCCTCGTCGAGGGAGGGATCGATCAGGCGGGCAAGGTCGCGCAGTCGCATCGAATAGAGGTCGGTCAGATCGATGAAGGTGGCACCCTCGAGCGGGGTCGCCGCGGTGAGGTTGATGTGGTCGCTGATCAGCACGGGCGTTCCGGGCTTCCACGAGGGCTTGATGCCGCCTGCCCCGTTGGTGAGCACCATGATCCGCGCGCCGGTCGCCGCGGCCGTGCGGACGCTGTGCACGACGCGGCGCGGGCTTCGGCTCTCGTAGTAGTGCGTGCGCGCGCCGATGATGAGCACGTGCTTGCCGCGCGGGGTGACGACACTGCGCAGCGTGCCCACGTGACCCTCGAGCGCCGGCTTGCTGAACCCCGTGACCTCGGTCGCCGGGACGCTTGCGACCGTCTCGCCGATGAGATCGGCCGCCCCGCCCCAGCCGCTGCCGAGAGTGAGCGCGATGTCGTGGCGCGGCACGCCGGTCAGACGGGCGATGTCGTCCGAGGCTTCGGCGGCGATCTCGAACGGGTCGGCAGCGAGGTCGTCGAGTGATCCAGTGAGTGTCTCTGACATGCACCCACTCTAGGAAGGCGCGGCTCCGGGAGCCAGACCGCGCGGGGATGTCGTGTCCTCGCGCCGGTGCTGGGAGGATGAGGACATGTCTTTGAGCTTCGAACGCACCCAGAGCGTCGCGATCATCGGTGGCGGACCCGGCGGATACGAAGCCGCGATCGCCGCAGCTCAGCTCGGGGCCGAGGTCACGGTGGTCGAGCGTGCCGGCATCGGCGGCTCAGCCGTGATCACCGACGTCGTGCCGTCCAAGACCCTCGTCGCGACCGCCGACGCTGCTGTCGCGATCAAGGGTGCGGGTGATCTCGGCGTCCAGCTGTTCGCGCGGGGTGCGGAGGGCAAGCCGCTCAAGCCGGAGATCGCGATCAACCTGGGCGCGGTCAACAAGCGCCTCCTCTCCCTCGCCCGCCAGCAGTCGGACGACATGCGCGCCTCGCTGGTCGAAGCCGGCGTCCGCATCATCTCCGGACACGGCCGGCTCGACAGCGACAATGCGGTCGTCGTCTCGACCGGGCCGAAGGGCACCGACTTCGACCGCATCGAGGCCGACACGCTCCTGATCTCGGTCGGCGCGTCGCCCCGCGAACTGCCGAGCGCGAAACCGGACGGGCAGCGCATCCTCACCTGGACGCAGCTGTACGACATGACTTCGCTGCCCGAGCACCTGATCGTCGTGGGATCCGGCGTCACGGGCGCCGAATTCGCTTCGGCCTACATGAACCTCGGTGCGAAGGTCACGCTCGTCTCCAGTCGCGAGCAGGTCCTGCCGGGCGAGGACAAGGATGCCGCTTCTGTGCTGGAGAAGGTCTTCAAACGCGGCGGCATGACCGTGCTGTCCAAGTCCCGCGCCGACAAGGTCGAGCGTCAGGGCGAGGGCGTGCTCGTGACGCTCGCGGACGGCCGGACCGTCGAGGGCAGTCACTGCCTGATGGCGGTCGGCTCGATCCCCAATACCGCGGGGCTGGGCCTGGAGGAGGCCGGCGTGCAGATGACCGAGTCGGGCCACATCCAGGTCAACCGCGTCGCGCGCACGTCGGTGCCGAACATCTACGCCGCCGGCGACTGCACGACGTTCGTGCCGCTGGCCTCGGTCGCATCGATGCAGGGGCGCATGGCCGTGTTCCACGCGCTCGGCGATGTCGTGATCCCCCTCGAGCGCCGCAGGGTCACCTCGAACATCTTCACCGCACCCGAGATCGCCACGATCGGCTGGCAGGAGCAGGACATCGTCGACGGGCTCATCGACGGCGTCGTGCACAAGCTGCCCCTCGCGGCCAACCCCCGCGCGAAGATGATGGGGGTCAAGGACGGCTTCGTGAAGATCCTGGCACAGCAGGGCAGCGGCACCGTGATCGGCGGCGTGATCGTCGCACCGCGGGCATCCGAGCTGATCTACCCGATCGCGATCGCGGTCGAGCGCCGCCTCACCGTCGACCAGCTCTCGCGGGTCTTCGCGGTGTACCCGTCGCTGACCGGCAGCATCACCGATGCCGCCCGCGCGATGCACATCGTGGACCGCGCCAACGAAGACGGCTGACCGACGCGCTGGGTCTTCATCCGTCACCTGTGCACGCCGATCTTCGCATCTGGCGGGCAAAGGTGACGGATGAACGGGTGCGTGTGAGCGCGCTGCGACCTAGCTGATCGTCAGCAGCTGGTGGCCGGCCGAGACCGTCGTGCCGGCGGTCGCGTTGATCCCACCGATCGTGCCGTCCTTGTGCGCCTGGATCGGCTGCTCCATCTTCATCGCCTCGAGCACGACCACCAGATCGCCCTTGACGACCTGCTGGCCGTCCTCCACGGCGACCTTGACGATCGTCGCCTGCATCGGCGACTTGACCGCATCGCCGGAGGCGCCGGTCACCACGCCCGGCGCGTGCGAGCGCCGCGACGGCGGTACGGCGGCCGGGCGCGCGGCCGCGCCCGGAGCGGAAACGATCCGATCGGGGAGGCTGACCTCGAGCCGCTTGCCGGCCACCTCGACGACCACGGTGTGCCGCGCCTCGGCAGGCTTGGGGGCCTCGAGCTCACCGTCCCACGGGGGGATGTCGTTGACGAACTCGGTCTCGATCCACCGCGTGAACACCCCGAAGACGCCGTCCTCCGCGGTGAATGCGGGGTCGCGCACGACCTTGCGGTGGAAGGGCAGCACCGTCGGCAGGCCCGCGACCTCGAACTCGTCCAGCGCGCGTCGCGCGCGGTCGAGCGCCTCCGCGCGGTCGCGGCCGGTGACGATGATCTTGCCGAGCAGCGAGTCGAAGGCGCCGCTGACCGAGTCTCCCGCGGTCACGCCGGAATCCAGTCGGATGCCGGGACCCCCGAACGTCTTGAAGACGTGGATAGGCCCGGGCTGGGGAAGGAATCCGCGGCCGGGGTCTTCGCCGTTGACCCGGAACTCGATCGAGTGGCCCACCGGCACCGGGTCGCCGTAGTCGAGCGTGCCGCCCTCGGCGAGGCGGAACTGCTCGCGCACCAGGTCGATGCCGGTGATCTCCTCGGAGACCGGGTGCTCGACCTGCAGGCGCGTGTTCACCTCGAGGAAGGAGATCGTCCCATCTGCTCCGATGAGGAACTCGCAGGTGCCGGCACCGACGTAGCCGACCTCGCGCAGGATCGCCTTCGAGGAGTCGTACAGGATGCGGTTCTGCTCCTCGCTCAGGAACGGCGCGGGCGCCTCCTCGACGAGCTTCTGGTGGCGCCGCTGCAGCGAGCAGTCGCGAGTGGAGACCACGACGACATTGCCCGCGGCATCCGCCAGGCACTGCGTCTCGACGTGCCGCGGCCTGTCCAGGTACTTCTCCACGAAGCACTCGCCGCGACCGAATGCCGTGATCGCCTCTCGCGTCGCGGACTCGAACATCTCGGTGATCTCGTCGTACTCGCGAGCGACCTTGAGGCCGCGGCCGCCGCCGCCGTAGGCCGCCTTGATGGCGATCGGCAGGCCGTACTCCTGGGCGAACGCGACCACCTCGTCGGCACCCGCGACCGGCCCCGGCGTCCCGGGCGCGAGCGGCGCACCGACCTTCTCGGCGACGTGGCGGGCGGTGACCTTGTCACCCAGCGCCTCGATCGCCTCGGGCGTCGGTCCGATCCAGATGAGACCGGCATCCATCACTGCGCGGGCGAAGCCGGCGTTCTCCGCCAGGAAGCCGTAGCCGGGGTGGACGGCATCCGCACCCGAGCGGCGCGCGACGGAGAGGATCTTCTCGATCGACAGGTACGTCTCGGCGCTCGTCGACCCGTCGAGGGCGTACGACTCGTCCGCCAGGCGGGCGTGCAGGGCGTCGCGGTCCTGATCGGCGTAGACGGCGACCGACGACTTGCCGGCGTCTCGCGCGGCGCGGATGACGCGGACGGCGATCTCGCCGCGGTTGGCAACAAGAACCTTGGCGATCTGAGGCATGGATGCCAGCCTACCCACGCCCTCCGGGCCGCTTTTGAGTCCTCCGCACAAGAAAGCGGCCGAAACGTGTGGGGGAGTCTACGAGCGGTGCCGACCGGTTAGGTGCGGTTCCGAGCGGTTACGTGCGATTCCACAGATCCGGCCATGCGACACCGAGCTGCACGGCGAGCTGTCTCACTGTGGAGAGCGACATGCCGACGACGGTGGAGGGGTCTCCGGCGACGCGCTCGATGAACGGACCGCCGAGGCTGTCGATCGTGAAGGCGCCGGCGACGTGCAGCGGTTCGCCGGACGCGACGTACGCGTCGATCTCGGCATCCGTCACGTCCGCGGCGAAGGTGACGGATGCCGCTGCCACCGCGTCCGCGGCGACGGGAGCGGCGCCCGGACGCACCCGGATCACGCTGTGCCCCGAGTGCAGGACTCCGGTGCGGCCACGCATCGACCGCCACCGCCGGGTCGCGACATCGGCGGTGTGGGGCTTGCCGAGGATCTCGCCGTCGATCTCGAACATCGAGTCGCCGCCGATCACGATGCCGTCGAATGCGGGCTGGTCCGCGGCGACGCGGGCCGCGACATCCGCCGCCTTGCGACGCGCGAGCAGCAGCACGTGCGCGTCCGCACCCAACGGCCCGCCCTGCGCCGCCTCGACCTCGGCGATCACCGCGTCCTCGTCGACGTCGGGCGCCAGGGTCAGGGGTTCGATCCCGGCCTGTCGGAGCAGCATGAGCCGGGCGGGGGACGTCGAGGCGAGACAGACCAGCATGCGTTCACGGTAGCCGCGCACGGGTCCGCCTGTGGAATGCTCGGTGGGTGGATGGTTCGACAGGCTCACCAACAGGTTCGACGGGCTCAGCAACAGACGGAGACGAGCTCGACCTCGATGTGACCAGCGTGGCTCACGGCGGTGTGTTCGTGGGGCGCGTCGGCGACCCGGCGGACGAATCGGGCCGCGGCGGACGTGTGGTCTTCGTACCCGACGCCATCCCCGGGGAGCGGGTGCGAATCCGGCTCACGGACGTCGGCAGGACGTCGTTCTGGCGTGGCGAGGTGCTCGAGGTGCTCGAGCCCTCTCCGCACCGCAGGCCGCACATCTGGCGTCAGGCCGACGTCTCGGTGCCGCCGCACCTGCGGCCAGGGGGAGCCGATTTCGGACACATCGAGCTCGGCCACCAGCGCGCTCTGAAGCTCGACGTGCTGACCGACGCGTTGAAGCGGTTCGGCGGCGTCGTGACGGACGTCGCGATCTCCGGGCCGGTCGAGCTGCGCGGCGACGATGGTCGGGTCGCGGATGCGGAGAGCCCGGACGGTGCCGGCTGGCGCACGCGGGTCAGCCTCCACGTCGATGCCGGGGGGCGCATCGGTCCCTTCGCTGCGCGCAGCCACACCGTCATCCCGGTCGAGGACCATCCGCTCGCCACGCCCGCCGTGGAGCGCGCGGCGCTGCGCCTGGCGCACGCGAGGCCCGGGCGCGTCGACCTCGTCCAGCCCGCGGACGGCCGGGTGCGGGTGATCCCGCGCGCGGACGCGGCGAAGACCGCTCCGCGCGAAGCGCGCGAGGTGGTCATCGAGCGCGTGGGCGGGCGCGAGTTCCGCGTGGGTGCCGGCGGCTTCTGGCAGGTGCACCGCCTCGCTGCGGCCACACTGGATCACGCGGTGCGCTCAGCTGTCCGCGACCTCGAGGGGGGAGGGACGGGGCTCGACCCCGACGCGTGGAACCTCGACCTCTACGGAGGTGTGGGGCTGTTCGCGGCCGCACTCGCCGAACTGGGTGGAGCGAGGGTGACCACGGTCGAATCCGATGCACGGGCCACCGAGCACGCCGGAGAGAACCTGGCGGAGTGGGCCGGAGCCCGCGCCGAGACCGCGCGCGTCGACCGGTTCGTGTCCCGCCTCGCCGCGGAGGCGTCCGGCCGCGACCGGGACCGTCTGTCCCGCGGTGTGACGGTCCTCGATCCGCCGCGCTCGGGTGCCGGGCGCGCCGTGGTCGAGGGAGTCGCGGCGCTGCGGCCGGCGGCCGTCGTGTACGTGGCGTGCGACCCGGTCGCCCTGGCGCGGGATGTCGCGACCTTCCGCGACGCGGGCTATGACCTGCGCGCGGTGGCGGCGTACGACCTCTTTCCGCACTCGCACCACGTGGAAGCCGTTGCCACGTTCGAGCGCGCCACCGGTTCTGCGGCCGGGCGTGGCTAGGCTGGCGACATGACGCGCGTGGCATTGATCGACGACCACGAGTCGGTGAGACTCGGGCTCGAGGCCGCCTGTGCGCGCGCCGAGAAGGTCGTCGTCTTCTCCGGCAGCAACGTCACCGGCTACGTCGACTGGAGGGCGTTCAGTGCATCGCCGCCCGCCGATGTCGTGGTGCTGGATCTCACCCTCGGCGACGGCACGACGGTCACCGAGAATGTCCGTCGCCTCGTGCTGGACGGCTCGAGCGTCATCATCCACAGCGTTGCGGATCGCCCCGCCGCCGTCCGTGAAGCCCTCGCCGCCGGTGCGGCAGGGGTCGTGAGCAAGGCTTCGCCGATCGGCGACGTGATCGCCGCGATCAGCACGGTCGCCAGCGGTGAGCCGCTCAACAACGTCGAGTGGGCGAGCGCCGTGGAGGGCGACCGCGCGTTCGCCGACGCGCAGCTGTCCGCGCGTGAACGAGACGTGCTCAAGCTGTACGCGGCCGGACTGCCGCTGAAGGTCGTCGCCGATCGGCTCGGGGTCGCGTACTCCACGGCGAAGGAGAACATCACCCGGGTGCGGGTCAAGTACGTCGAGGTCGGCAGACCCGCTCCGACCAAGGTCGATCTCCTTCGCCGCGCGATGGAGGACGGGATCCTGGCCGAGCCGAGCGACCGCGAGGGTGACGGTGGTGTCCGAACCTGAGAGCACGCGCGCCATCCTCGACGGCGCGTGGGGTCACATCCCGCAGACCAGAGAGACGAGGGCGGGGCTCGGTTCGTTCACGCGCCTGCGCATCGAGCGGATCATCTCCCTCGTGGTCGGACTCGGGAGCCTGGCCCTGGGTGCGCAGGCGTTCGGTGTTGCCCTCGAGCCCGCACAGGAGAGCGCCGCCTGGCACGTTCCGCTCATGGCGATGACGTTCATACCCCTCGCCGCGATGGTGATCGCGTGCTTCGTCGGCCGTGCGGTCCGCGTGTTCGCAGGGGTCTTCGCGATCGTGTATCCGCTGGCGCTGCTCCTCTGGCCGCTGGCCACCGCCGGCGGCACCGCGGATCCGTCGAGGCAGCCGTGGATCTGGTACCTGGTGAATGTCGCCACGGTCGCCAGCATCCTCGCGTTCGCGTTGCCGCTCCAGGTGCTCTGGACGGCCGTCCTGCCCATCCTGTTCGGCGTCGTCCGGCTCATCCAGGTCGAATTCGAGCAGGACTACTGGTACCCCGTGGCCCTCGATGTCTCCTTTGCGCTGATCCTGGGCGGGCTCCTGGCCACACTCGGATGGGTGTTCCGCTCGGTCGCGGCGAACGTCGACGAGACACGCGCGCTCGCCGTCGAGTCGTACGCGGCGGCGGCGGCCGCCGACGCCGCCGAGCAGGAGCGCATCGCCGTGGCCGCGCTCATGCACGACAGCGTGCTGGCGGCGCTGATCGCGGCGGAGCGGGCGCACACACCGCGGGAACGGACGCTCGCGGTGGGCATGGCACGTGAGGCCCTCACACGGCTGGCGAACACCGAGCAGGACTCCGGGGAGGGAAGCGACGAGCCGAGGGATGCCGCGAGCCTCGCCGACGACATCGAACGGGCGGCGCTCGAACTGGGTGTGGACGTCCACTCCGAGCGCACCATCGACCCGCTCACGCCCTCGATGCCCGGGCGCGTCGCGCGGGCCCTCGTTCTCGCGGCGACCCAGGCGATCGCGAACGCCGCGCAGCACGCCGGCGGTGCGGGTTTGGCCCTCACGGTCGACGGCACCGTCCACCCCGCGCGGGTGCGCATCACCGTTCGAGACACCGGCGCGGGATTCGACCTCGATCGTGTGCCGCACGACCGCCTCGGCATCCGCGCGTCGATCTTCGCGCGGGTCGCAGCCGTGGGGGGCACCAGTTCGATCGATTCCGATCCCCAGGGCACGACCGTCCGGCTCGAGTGGCAGGAGGCGACCCCGTGATCAGCGTGCGGCAGATCATCGTCGGCCTCGGCCTGGCGTTCACCGCCTACCTCGCCGCGCGGGGTCTGTGGTGGACCGCGCCGGTTCCGCAGCCGCTCGTGCTGATCGCCGCGCTCAGCCTGTATCTGGTGACGGCATGGCTGTGCATCTTCTGGGAGAGGCGACGGTCCCAGAACGCACCGCAGGGCGGCGCGACCGACGCGAGTCGCATGACGGCCGGAACGCGCACGACGCTTCCGTCATGGGCCGGGGTGCTCGCGCTCGCCTCGGCGTTCATCGTGCCGAGCGCCATCGCCGTCGCCGTCGGCCCGGACGAGCGGACCGAGCCGTACGCGACCTGGTATCTCGGCGGGATCGGCGCGCTGATGACGATCGTCATGGTCCGCAATCGCCCCTGGATCTCCTGGATAGGGATCGGCGCGCTGACCATCGCCTCGATGGCCTGGATGGGACCGCTGACCGCGCTGAACCTGGGCCTCCTGGGCTCCATCGTGTGGGTGGCGGCGACGCAGCTGATGCTGCAGTCGATGGACCGCGCCGCCCGCGACACCGCTCAGCTCGCACAGCTCCAGCGCGCCGCATCCGCCTGGCAGGCGTCCCAGACCGGCCGTCAGAGGGAGCGCCGCATCCAGGTGCAGCGCGCGCTCGCCGTCGCGGGTCCCGTCCTGACCCGGACCGTGGCGTCGGGCGGTTCGCTCGACGAGGAGGAGCGGACGCAGGCCCGCCTGGCGGAGGGGCGCCTGCGAGATGAGATGCGCGGACCGCGGCTGCTCGACGACGCTGTTCATGCGGAGCTCGAACGCGCGCGCCGGCGCGGAACGAACGTCACGGTGCTCGACGAGGGCGGACTGGACGGGCTGAACGAGGAGTCGCTCGCCATCATCCGCACCGAACTGGCCGAGACGCTGCGCACCGCACGGTCGGACCGCCTGTACATCCGCACGTCGCCGGACGAGCGCGTCGCCGTGACGGTCGTCGGTCGCTCCGCGGCAGGCCAGGGCCTGTCCGACGAGGATGCCGTCGACCTCTGGCGTGAGATCGGTCATCCGGGCGCAGCCTGAGAGGACGCTCGCCGCCGGCGTCGGACATCCCGACCGCGCTCGGAAAGGTTCTCGCTCCCCGTCCCGGCGGGGGAGGGGAGCCGGGGCGGGGAGCGGAGATGGAGGAGGTGAGGGGCGGCGAAGCCGCCCGCCCCTCACCTGGCGGACAGTTACCCGAAAACCGTCCGCGTGGCCGAACCTGAGCTCTCCATGAATGATGAGCAGGTCAGCCGAACGCAAAATGCGTTCCAGCAAGATAAGTATGTGTGGGCGTCAACACCGGCGTCTGTAGGTATTTCGGGGGACACGCATGCGCGCGCATGCGTGTGCCCGCCCTAGCCGAATCGACCCCAGCCGAGGTCGCGGCGCAGGGCAGTGCGCAGGGAGCGCTGCGACAGTGACCAGCCGGTGCGCGCCGCGGTGTCATCGGCGGTCGCTCCTGCCGACTCCTCGGCGTACGCTTCGGTGACGACGGCGAGGAGGGCGGCCAGCTCGTCACTCGTGGCGGATCCGCGGAGCACGTCGACGCGCATGCTGTCCGGCCTCCGCGCGGGGTCGCTCGCACCCGTCATAGCGGGATGTTCCCGTGCTTCTTCGGCGGCAGGCTCGCACGCTTGCCGCGCAGGGCTCGCAGAGCCTTGGCGACCGCCACGCGGGTCTGCGCCGGCTCGATGATGCCGTCGAGCTCACCGCGTTCGGCTGCCAGGAAGGGGGATGCGACGTCGTAGGTGTACTCGTTGGCGAGGCGCGTTCGCACCGCTGCGACGTCTTCGCCCGCGTCCTCGGCGCGCTTGATCTCGCCGCGATAGAGGATGTTGACCGCACCCTGGCCGCCCATGACCGCGATCTCGGCGGTCGGCCACGCCAGGTTGATGTCGGCGCCGAGCTGCTTGGAGCCCATGACGATGTAGGCGCCGCCGTAGGCCTTGCGCAGGATGACCGTCACCAGAGGAACGGTCGCTTCGGCGTACGCGTACAGCAGCTTGGCACCACGGCGGATGACACCCTCCCACTCCTGGTCGGTGCCGGGCAGGTAGCCGGGGACGTCGACGAGGGTGAGGATCGGAACCGAGAAGGCGTCGCAGAACCGCACGAATCGGCTGGCCTTCTCGCCCGCCTGAATGTTCAGGGTGCCCGCCATCTGCGACGGCTGGTTCGCGATGATCCCGACCGTGCGTCCCTCGACCCGGCCGAATCCGATCACGATGTTCGGCGCGAACAGCGGCTGCACCTCGAGGAAGTCGCCGGAGTCGACCAGGTGCGAGATGACCTGGTGGATGTCGTACGGCTGGTTCGGCGAGTCGGGGACGATCGTGTTCAGGAACCGATCGGCATCCGTCGTCTCGAATTCGAAACCGCTCTCGTAGATCGGCAGCTCTGCCATGTTGTTGTCGGGCAGGAATCCGAGCAGCGTGCGCGCGTAGTCGATCGCGTCGTCCTCGTCTTCGGCGAGATAGTGAGCCACGCCCGAGCGGGTGTTGTGCGTGTACGCGCCGCCGAGCTCCTCCATCCCGACGTCCTCACCGGTCACGGTCTTGATCACGTCGGGGCCGGTGACGAACATCTGGCTGGTCTTGTCGACCATGATCACGAAGTCGGTGAGGGCGGGTGAGTAGACCGCGCCGCCCGCGGCGGGTCCCATGATGAGGGAGATCTGCGGGATGACGCCCGACGCGCGCGTGTTGAGGCGGAAGATCTCGCCGTACTTGCCGAGCGCGACGACGCCCTCCTGGATGCGGGCGCCACCGGAATCCAGGATGCCGACGCACGGCATCCCGCCGCGGAGGGCGAACTCCATGATCTTGATGATCTTCTCGCCGGCGACCTCGCCGAGCGACCCCCCGAAGGTCGAGAAGTCCTGTGAGTACACGGCGATGGTGCGACCGTGGATCGTGCCGACGCCCGTGACCACCGAGTCGCCGTAGGGGCGTGATTTCTCCATGCCGAAGGCGGTCGTGCGATGGCGCACGTATTCGTCGAACTCCACGAAGCTGCCCGGGTCGACGAGCATCTCGATCCGCTGCCGGGCGGTGAGCTTGCCCTTCGCGTGCTGCTTCGTCTGCGCCGCCTTCTCTGCGTCGACGACCGCCTCCTGGAAGCGCGCGCGGAGGTCGCTGATCTTGCCGGCGGTGGTGAAGAGGTCGGGCTGATCGGTCACGCGTTCCACCTTATCGGCGGGATTCACCGCAGGGTTGGAGCGTTCGCACAAGTGCTCGCGAGATCCGCTGTCGGGTCTGGGCAAGCCGGCGCTGCCGCGGCATCCCGCTATCGTGAACCGCATGTCGATACCGCTCCAGGGCTACCCTCGTGCCGCCGCCGTCTCGCCGCGCCTGCAGGTGGTCGAGTCGACAGACTCGACCAACGCCGATCTCGTGAAGGCCGCTGCGGCCTCACCCGAGCAGTGGCCGCACCTGTCGGTCGTGCTCACCACCGACCAGCGCGCCGGCCGCGGACGCCTCGACCGCACGTGGGCGACGCCGCCCGGAACGGGCCTGGCCGTCTCAGTGCTCGTGCGTGTGCCCGACCTGCCGGTCGCCTCACGCGGATGGATTCCGCTCATCGCCGGTGCCGCCATGACCCGAGCGGTGATCGACCAGCTGCGCGGCACGGGCCACAGCGCGGGCCTCAAATGGCCCAACGACGTCCTGCTCGACGGCGGCAAGCTCAGCGGCATCCTTGCCGAGGTCGTGCCCGGGCATCCGGAGGCCGTCGTGATCGGCGCCGGGGTGAACACGCGCATGACGCGAGCGGATCTGCCGGTCGAGACGGCCACGTCGTTCGGAGCCGTCGGACTCGACGTCGATGAGGATCGGCTCCTCGGCGAGTACCTCGTCGCGCTCCACGAGCAACTCGACGCGCTGACGCTCGCGCACGGAGATGCGGCGGCCGCGGGCGTTCTCGGCGAGATCGAGGCCCTGTGCGCCACACTCGGCTCCGATGTCATCGTGTCGCTGCCTGACGGGTCCCGGCTGCACGGACGTGCCCAGCGCATCGACCCGCAAGGACGCCTCGTCGTGGTCGCAGGCGATGTGGAGACCGCGGTGTCGGCAGGAGACGTCGTCCACGTGCGCTGACCGTGGGCGTGGCAGCCCCGCGTGTCGGCGGCGGGCCTCACAATGGGAGCATGACCCAGCCGACCACGTATGGCGGCAGGACGCCGATGGTCGTCCCGGGCGTGCCCACGCCCGAGCTGCGCGTCGCCCGCTTCCGCGGGCATGCGCGGCGCTTGACCTGGTCGGCCCTCGTGCTGATCGGCGTCGCGGCGACGGTGGGCTTCTTCTACGGAAATCTGCCGGGGCCCGTCGAGAACTGGATGCTGCTGACCGGGGCAGCCGTCGTCACCCTGTTCCTGGTGGTGCTTCCCTATCTCGCGTGGTACTCCCACGTCTACACCATCACCACCCGCCGCGTCCTCGAGCGTTCGGGCGTCCTCGCCGTGCGGAAGCGGGAGCTCAGTCACGTGCGGGGCTACGCGATCCAGGAGCGTCGAGGTCTGCTGCAGCGCATGTGGGGCGCGGGCACGCTCGTGCTGTCCAACGGCGTCGACGAGCCGCTGCGGCTTGCGAACGTGCCCAGTGTCGCGCTGGTGCACGAGGCGCTGGTCGACCAGGTGGAGGTCAACCAGATACTGGCCCACCGCGACGCGCAATCGTATCCGCCCGCGCCGCCCCCGCCCCCGGCGTCCTGAGGTCCGACTCCGACCGGGCCGCTCGGCAGCCGACCGCGCGTGCGGGATGATGGACGGGGAACAGGCGACGGGAGGATCCTGATGGTGCTGCGAGTCGGAGTCGTCGGCGGTGGGCAGCTGGCGCGCATGATGATCGCACCCGCGGTGGAACTCGGAATCGAGCTGCGTGTGCTCGCCGAAGAGGACGGCATGTCGGCCGCCCTCGCGGCGACGGCGGTCGGCGATTATCGAGATGCGCAGAGGGTGATGGAGTTCGCACGCGACGTCGATGTGCTCACCTTCGACCACGAGCACGTTCCCCAGGAGGTCCTCACTGCTCTGGTCGGCGCGGGCGTCGCCGTGCGCCCGGGGCCAGGGCCGCTGCGATTCGCGCAGGACAAGCTCGCCATGCGCGCCCGGCTGCAGGAGCTCGGGATGCCGCAGCCCGAGTGGGCGGCCATCACCGCTCCCGACGAACTGCAGCGCTTCCTCGATGCGCACGGCGGTCGGGCCGTGGTCAAGACGCCCCGTGGCGGTTACGACGGCAAGGGCGTGCGGGTCGTCTCCTCCTCGACGGAAGCGGACGACTGGTTCGCGGCGCTCGCAGAAGACGCACGCGGCGGGACGCTGCTCGTCGAAGAGCTCGTCGGCTTCACGCGCGAGCTCGCGCAGCAGGTCGCACGCCGTCCCTCGGGCGAGATCCGCGCCTACCCGGTCGTGGAGACCGTGCAGCGCAACGGGGTGTGCGCGGAAGTGATCGCGCCCGCGCCGCACGCGACCGGGCGACTGTCCGATGTCGCGGAGCGGATCGGCATCGGCATCGCGGAGGGTCTGGATGTCACCGGGATGCTGGCGGTCGAGCTGTTCGAGACGACCGATGAGAGACTGCTCGTGAACGAACTCGCGATGCGCCCGCACAACAGCGGCCACTGGACGCAGGACGGCGCCGTCACGAGCCAGTTCGAGCAGCACCTGCGCGCCGTGCTCGACCTGCCCCTCGGGGAACCCGACCCCAGCGCGGACTGGTCGGTCATGGTCAACATCCTCGGCGGACCCGTCGAGGGCGCGCTCGATGAGCGGTTCGCGGCGGTGATGGCGGAGCACCCCTCGGCGAAGGTGCACACCTACGGCAAGGCACCGCGGCCGGGGCGGAAGGTCGGCCACGTGAACGCGGTGGGCGACGATCTCGACGAGGTCGCGTACCGCGCCCGGGCGGCGGCATCCTTCTTCCTGGACTGACCGCGCCGTTGCGGGGTTCTTCCAGCCTCGCCCCCTAGCCTAGGTCGGGTGACTGTGCCCCTGGATGCCGTGCCGCTGCATTCCTCGGACGCGCCCCTGGTCGGCGTCGTCATGGGCTCCGACTCGGACTGGCGCGTCATGAGCGACGCGTCGCAGATCCTCACCGACTTCGACGTGCCGCACGAGGTCGAGGTCGTCTCGGCCCACCGCACGCCCGACAAGCTGATGCGCTATGGACGCGAGGCTCGCGGCCGCGGTCTGCGCGCGATCATCGCCGGCGCGGGTGGCGCCGCCCACCTGCCCGGAATGCTGGCCTCGGTCACCTCGCTCCCGGTGATCGGCGTGCCCGTACCCCTGGCGACCCTCGACGGCATGGACTCGCTCCTGAGCATCGTGCAGATGCCGGCCGGCATCCCGGTCGCCACCGTCTCGATCGGCGGCGCGAAGAACGCGGGGCTGCTCGCCGTGCGCATTCTCGGGGCGACGGATGCCGCGCTCGCCGATCGCATCGAAGCCTACGCCCGCGACCTCGAGTCGCAGGTGGAGGACAAGAACCGGCGGCTCAAGGACTCCCTGTGAGTGTCGCAAGTCCGCCGCGCCCGGCTCCGGCACGCGCTCGTGCCGCGCAGATCGTCGAAGACCGCCCGCTGCGCCACCCCGACACCGCCTCGCGAGAGGTGATGACCCGCCGCGGCTGGTGGCTGGTCCTGCTCAACTTCCTGCTGCCGGGATCGGCGCAGGCCGTGGCGGGCAATCGGCGTCTCGGAAAGTTCGGCCTCGCTGCGAGTCTCGCGATGTGGGCTCTGCTCATCCTCGGCGGGCTGACCGCCGTGCTCTGGCCCGCGGCGGCCTTGTCCGTGATGACCGGCGTCTGGCTGCCGGAGTGGATGAGCTGGCTTCGCCCGGTGCCCCTCACGATCGCCCAGGTGCTCATCCTCGCGTACGGGGTGCTGTGGATCGTGCTGACCGTGGACACTCTGCGACTGGTGCGCTTGGTCAAGACCGGCACGGGCGCGCGGTTCGGCATCCTGGGACTCGCCGTCGTGCTCCTGGTCGCCTCCACGGGCGCCGCCGTCTACGCGTCACAGATCGCGGCGACCACCCGCGACACGCTCGGCGCGATCTTCGGCGCGAGCGGGCCGTCGGTGCCTCCGAGCGATGGCTACTACAACGTCCTGCTCCTCGGTGCCGACAGCGGCGAGGGCCGCGACTCCATGCGCTTCGACAGCATCTCGGTGGTCTCGGTCAACGCGACCACGGGCGCGACCACGATCACCGGCATCCCGCGCGACATGCCCAACGCACCCTTCTCCGCGGGGCCGATGCAGGACAGGTACCCGGGCGGTCACGAGGGATACGCCGACTCGTCGTGCGGCTGGGGGAGCGGCATCAACCAGCTGCGCACCGAGGTCGAGGTGTGCCAGGACGGCAACGAGCTGTACCCTGACGCCGTCGCCAACGGCTCCGAGCCGGGCATCGAGGCGACGAAGGATGCCGCAGAGGGCATTCTCGGCATCGAGATCCCGTACTACGTCTTCGTCGACATGCACGGCTTCGCCGCGCTGGTCGACGCGCTCGGCGGCGTGGAGATCACCGTCGCAGAGCGTCTGCCGGAGGGCGGCGGCCCGGCGTACGAGGGGCAGCCGGCTGAGGAATGGGCGACCGGTTGGATCGAGGTGGGCCCGCAGCGCATGGACGGCGAGACCGCCCAGTGGTACGCGCGCTCGCGCTACACCACCTCGGATTTCGACCGCATGAAGCGTCAGCGCGAGCTGCAGGGGGCGATCCTCGCGCAGTTCACACCCGACGTGGTGCTCACGCGGTTCAGCGAGGTCGCGGTGGCCGGTCAGGATCTGATCCAGACCGACCTCCCGCAGTCCCTGCTCCCGTTCCTGGCCGACCTCGCTCTCAAGGCCAAGGAGCAGCCGATCACGACGATCGAGCTCACTCCCGAAGGTGGCATCGACGAATTCGAGCCGGACTTCGCCTATATCCAGGAACTCGTGCGGGTGGCGCTGCACCCGCCGACAGCGACTCCGGCACCCGAGGGCTGAGCGGGATGACGGCAACGCTGCGCGTGATGCTCGACCAGCTCGTCGTCCCGACCGATCCCGATCTCGAGATCGCCACGCGCGAACTGACGCGGGGACTCATTGCGGGTCTGCCCGCCGGGTGCGAGGTCGAGGGTGTCGCCCCGGCGGGACCGGCCGATCGGCCCGTGCAGATCCCCGGGCTCTCGGGCGTGCGCCGTACGGCGCTCGCACGACGGGAGCTGGCCACCGCACTGCAGCTCGGAGTGGCCACCGGCATCGGAGGGGGGATGATCCACTCCCCGACGCTCCTCGCGCCTCTCGTGCGGCACGATCGCGTGCACGACAACGACCAGACGGTGGTCACGATCTGGGATCTGGGTCCGTGGGATGCCCCGGGCGAATGGCCGAAATCCGCCGTCGGGTGGCATCGCGCGATGCTCAAGCGCGCGGTCAAGCACGCCGACGCCGTCGTCGTTCCGACTCACTCGCTCGCCGTGAAGCTCGGAGCGCTCGCGAAGCTCGGCGAGCGCATCAGGGTCATCGCCGGTGCCGCGCCCTCCGGATTCCAGGTGCCCACCGACGACGTCGGCCGGCGGCGCGCGCTGGATCTCCCGGAAGGCTTCATCCTCCTCTCCGGCCGCGCCGCACCGACCGATGCGCTCGCGCTCGGTCTCACCGCTGTCGGCCGGGCCGGCATCGACCTTCCCGTGGTCGTCATCGGCGCGGGCGAGGGCGAAGAGCCCGCGATCGCCGATTTCGCCGCGGCGGCGGGGATCTCCGAGCGGAGCGTGCACATCCGCGGAGCGCTGGACGGCGCAGATCGCGCCGCGGTGCTCGGGGGCGCCGTCACCTTCATCGCGCCGTCGCAGCGATCCGCCCTGCCGTGGCGGGTGCTGGAGGCACTCGCCCTCGGTGTGCCGGTGGTCGCGGCATCCTCTCCCGTCCACGACGAGGTGATCGTCGATGGAGGGATCCTCGCGGACGGTTCGGCCGACGGCCTCGCCGACGCCGTGACACAGGCGCTCGGCTCGACCACATCCGTGGACAGGCTCGGCGTGCTGGCCGCCGACCGCGGGCGTGCGTTCTCCTGGCGCGAATCGGCAGACCGGGTGTGGCAGCTCCACGCCGAACTGTAGCCGGCGGACGCCGAACGCGTGCGGCGCCAGAGTCAGAAAGGCGCGGCGGCGCGCGCTCGCGCTAGCCGGACAGCGTGTCCGCGCTGAGCCGCTCGAGGTCCTGCGGGCTGAACGTCGCGGCGATCTGCGCGTCGTTCCGGCCCTCCGAGAGGTTGGTGAACCAGAGCGCGTCGTCCTGGGTCCCGTCGATGAGGGGGAAGGTACGGCTCTCGCCGTCGATGACACGCACCCGCGTGCCGGTCCGCACGGCTGTGTTGTGAATCCACACGTCGTCGTTCGATGGGGTGCAGTCCAGGAACGTCCGGCCGCGCTCCCTGAGTGCCTCGAGGATCTTCACGGGGTGGATGATGCCCGAAACCGCCGTGAACATGTTCAAGTAGGAGGGCTCCGCCGATTCGCTCAATTCCCACGTTGCGTATGCCGTGAAAGCGCCACCGTGAATCTGCACTCGACGTGCTCGGTAGCAGACGATGTGCTCGGGGGTCTTCCGGTTCTCGGCCACCAGCCGTTCCAGCCAGGAGCGCGGGTAGATCGTGTCGTCGTCGGCCGTCACCAGCGGACCGGTGAACTCGGCCGTCTCCTCGATGAACGGGAAGTACTTGGTGTGCGGTCCGAAGTTCTCGGTCAGGCGCACCTCGAGCCCACGTCGCTGAAGCCGTCGAAGACTGCGCGGGAGGCTGTGGAACGCCTCTGGCTCGTCGAGCCAGAGGATGGTGCGCGACGGGGTGAGGCTGCCGCGCGCGATGGACTCGATTGCGAGGAAGCTCATTCGGGTCCGGGGCCCGTACGTCGTCAGCGAGACGACCGGCCCCGGTCCGCCGGAGAGCCGTCCGCGGCTGAGCCGGTTCAGGTACGCCAGTCGCCGTGGGCCGGGCAGCTCGATGTCTCTCGCGAACAGGGAGCGCACTTTGCGGACGACGCGACGCGCGCGGCCGACGGCCGAGCGCAGGAATGACGATGTACGCCGGCGCCGTTCGGACGGCGCGGACTTCTCAGGACTACCGTCCACGTGCTCGCAGGTTCCGGACTCGTGCCTTCTGCCGCCAGACCCAGCCGCGCAGCCTCGCATCGATGGTCCGATCGAGGTGGTGCTGCAGCGCCAGGATCGCCTCCTGCATCGCCGCGAAGCGAGACTCGATCCGTTCCTCCAGCCGCTGCTCGGTAGCGGTGATCCGCTCCTCCACCGCGCGATCCGTCCGCTGCATCCGCTGGGCGAGGTACAGAGGCAATCCGGGACCGCTGCGCTGGACGTACGCACGGAGGGCGTCATCGCGATAGCCGGCATCGGCGATCCGGTGGTCCAGAGGTGCCGCGAACACGCTGTTTCCCAGGACGCCGTCGATGTCGGGCCGCTGATGCCAGTAGGCCAGCACGCGATCGCTCACATACTGCAGGGGCTGGCGAGCGAGCACTTTCATGTTGAAGACCCAGTCGGCCGCGGCCGGCATGCTCTCTTCGTACAGCCCGACCTCGTCATGGAGTGTTCTGCGGTACAGGAACGAGATCGGGACGAATCGATTGAAGTCGAGCAGGTCCGTCAGGAGCACCGATGGGCTGTCCTTCTCGAGCAGGTAGCTCCACGTGGTGTGCAGCTCCTCGCCGTCGTATTCCTCGCGGAGCACCTCGATGCGTGCGATGACGCCGACTTCGTCGGGATTCGCGCTGAGGAAGGCGAAGGTCTCGGCGAGGAAGTCCGGGTGCCACGAGTCGTCGTCGTCATGCAGCACGATGAGCGGCGCGTCCGATTTCGCCACGCCCAGGTTCGCGGCCGGCCAGCGACCCAGGGATGCCGGATTGTGCACTGTTGTGATGCGAGGACGCACGTCCGTGTCCTGCTCGAGGACGACCGCCTCGATCGCCTCCGGAGCGCCACCGTCGTTGACGATGATCGCCTGCCAGTCCCGGAAGGTCTGCCCGGTGATGCTCTTCAGCGCACGGCGGAGCATCGTCGGACGATCCTTCGTGCGGATGATGATGGCGACCTTCGCCGGCGCGTGTGTACTGTCCATGCTCAGTTCTGCCACTCCTTCATGACCGGGCCGTTCGACGATGACTCGACCTGCTCCGGACGACGGGCGTGCGGGATCGAAGGGCGACCATGCTCCACGGAGCTCTTACTGACAAGGGGCCGACTCGTGACGAAGGTTTCGGGACATCGTCATGGGACTTCACCGAATCATTCCGAACAGCTTACAAGCACAAGACGCGGAGCCCGGGCACACGATCAGGCTCGCATCAAGGCGACGGCTTCCCTGCTCTCGCCGTCGAACACGACATCTCCGCCGCGCAGGAGGATGCCGCGATGGCACAGATTCGACACCATGTCCAGGTCATGGCTGACGACGACGAGCGTCTTGCCCTGGCTGTGCAGTTCACGGATCCGCGCAAGGCACTTCTGCTGGAACGGCTCATCGCCGACCGAAAGGATCTCATCGATGAGAAGGATGTCCACTTCGGTATGGATCGCGACGGCGAAGGCGAGCCTGAGGAACATGCCCGACGAATAGTGCTTGACCTCGGTGTCGATGAACTGCTCGATCTCGCTGAAGGCGACGATCTCGTCATAGCGGGATTCGGTCTCGGCGCGACTCATCCCGAGGATGGCCGCATTGAGGAAGACGTTCTCGCGCCCGGAAAGGTCCGGATGAAAGCCCGCGCCGACTTCGATCAGTCCCGCAATCCGGCCTCGGGTGAGAACCTTGCCGCGATCAGGAGTCAGCACCCCGGAGATGAGCTTCAGCATTGTCGACTTGCCGGAACCGTTGAGCCCGAGCAGGGCCACCGCCTCTCCCGCGCCGATTTCGAAGGACACGCCGTCCAGTGCGTGGAAGTCGGTGGTGAGGGGCCTGCGACGCACGGCGGCGAGAGCCGTCTCCTTGATGGAGTGCGTGTGACGCAGCTTGAAGTCCTTGTGGACGTCGTCGACGACGATGCGCGGCAGGTCGGTCGGGGAGTCAGAGGTCCTGAGCAAAGCGACCCTCCAGGCGGCGGAAGACGAGCTGGCCGATCAGGACGAACAAAACCGCCACCAGCAGCGCGATGCCGGAGAACAGCCACAGATCAGGCAGCAGCTGGCCGCCGTCCGGGTCCAGCGGCATCCAGATGCCGTAGTGGAAGAGCTCGACGGCAGGGGTGAGCGGGTTCAGCCGGTAGACGACGAAAAGCCAATCGGGCACTTGGGCTCCGACCATCTCCCACTGGTACATGACCGGAGATGCCCACACCGCGCACATCACGATGATGTCCACGAACGACTGGGCATCCCGGAACGTGACGTTGATCGCTCCGAAGAGCAGTCCCAGCCCGGTGGCCAGCAGCGCGACGATGAGCAGCCCGAGCAGGATCGCACCCAAGCCCAGGAAAGACGGAGTCCAGCCGAAGAGCATCGCGATGACGATGACCACGACGATCTGCGGAAGGGCGTTCACTGCGGCGATGAACATGCTCGCAACGGGGAACATCTCGCGAGGAAGATAGATCTTCTTGATCAGTGCGGCATTGTCCACGAGCGCTCGGGTTCCGTTGGAGAACGCCTCGTTGAAGAACGTGATGATCGTGATGCCGGCGAGCAGGTAGATGGGGAAGAACTCGACGCGGTCGTTCATGCCGAGGAAGTAGCCGATCGCCACGTAGAAGACCACGAACTGCACCAGCGGCTTGACGTAGGACCACAACCAGCCCAGCACGGAGCCGCGGTAGCGGATCTGGACTTCCTTGCGCACGATCAGAGACAGCAGGTACCGGCGGCCGAAGACATCCAGGAGACCGCGACTGCGGCCCGGTGCCTGCAGCTCCGTATCGTCGCTCGTTGCGTGGCGCATGGGCTCCCTCCGGGCCGTCCGTCCTCCACCCGGTAAGGGCGGCTCTACTCTAGCTCTCGCGTTCATCCGATGATCGCGCGCCCCTATGTCGAGGCCACCGCGCCCGGGACGACGCGCTCGCCTCTCGGATTGAAGCCGATCGACGCCAACAGCCGACCGGTGATCCGGCGGCGAAGACGCCACGGCACGCGTCCGCGGTGCATGAGGATCTCGGTGCGGGCGACGAATCTCACGTACGAGAGCACCGACTCGTGGTGCAGGTGGTACGAACCCTCATTGCGAGCGCCGTAGGCGAACTTCCAGATGTTCTGGTCGTCGACCTTGGAGAAGTCGCCTGACACGTTGGTCGGAGTGTCGTGGATGACCTTGCTGTCGAGGATGCACACGCCCGGCCCGATGCCCTGACTGGACATGCGCGCGTACGCGGCGTCGTCGAACCAGATGAAGTATTCCCGCATCGGCAGTCCGATCCGCTCGACGGTCTCGCGTGTGTAGAGCGCGGAGACGAAGGAACAGGTCTGCACGAGGACGGCCCGCTGTCCCTGCGCCCAGAGGGCGGCCCACTTCCAGTCCGGGGCCGCGATGTTCATCTCGGCCACTTCGTTGTCGTTGAAGTGCACGAGTGAGCAGGCGAAGGCCACGCCGCCGGGAGTCGCGGCCATGGCGGCACTGTGGCCGGCGACCAGGTGCTCCAGGGCTTCAGGCTCGGGATAGCAGTCGTCATCCATGAGCCAGAACAGATCGGCTCCCAGTTCGTACGCGCGCTTCATGCCGGTCGCGAAACCGCCGGCGCCGCCGGTGTTCTCTTCCAGACGCGTGACATCGAACGTCGGGTCCTCCTGCTCCGCAAGGTACTCCTTGGTCCCGTCGGTGGAGGCGTTGTCGACCAGGACGATCCACTCCGGTGGCGTCGTCTGCGCGCGCAGTCGATCCAGGACGGTCTTGAGCTTTGCGAGCCGGTTGTAGGTGACAACGACTGCGGCGACGCGCTGAGACACGCTGACGGACCTCTCTTCGGGCGATAGGGGCGGGTGGCTGAGGCGGACGCCAGGTCAGCGGCGACGGATTCGCAGGCGGCCGGTGACGCGCTCGACCGCGCGACGGATCGTCTGCTGGAGCGAGTAGTACCGCGCCGTCTCCTCGATGTACTTCGACAAGTACAGCAGGCCGCCGATCCCGTTGCGGTCGACGTACTCCTTCAGGGCGCGGTCTCGCACCATGCGGTCGAACTGCATGTGGTCAAGACTTTCGCCGAAGACGCTGTTGGAGGTGGCGTCAGTCGCATGCGGACGCTGGTGCCAGAAGGCGAGCGGCTCGTCCCCCACGAACAGCACGTTTCCGTGCCGGACCAGACGAAGATTGAATTCCCAGTCGCCGACTGCGCGCAGGGCCGGGTCGTACCAGCCGATCTCGTCGTACACGCGGCGTCTGATCAGAAGCGAGATCGGCACGACGCGATTGGTCTGCAGCAGGTCGTACATCGTGACCATCTCGCCGGGGGGCACGAACGGCGCCCGGCCGAGTTCGATCTGACGGTCTCCGTCGATCCGCTCGAACACGATCTCCGTGCGCGCCGCCGCCGCCACCGCCTCCGCGTCTGCGTCGAGAGCATCCACCATCACACGAAGGAAGTCCGGGTCCCACGTGTCGTCATCGTCGTGGATCACCACGAACTCCCCGCGCGCCCGTTGCGCGCCGAGGTTCGCCGCGGCCTCCATCGAGCCGGTGCCGCCGTCGACGTGGATCACGTCGGCGCGGCCCTGCATCGACGCCTCGCGCGAGCTGAGCAGTGCGTCGACGGGCGCGGGGCGGCCTCCATCGTTGACGACGATCAGGTGCCAATCCGGAAGCGTCTGATCGAGGACGTCGTCCAACGCCCGCGCGAGCAGGCGCTCGCGGTTCTTCGTACGGATGACGACGCTCACTTGCTCGCGATAGGGGGACAACTCGTGAAGACCTCAGGGTTGGCTAGGCGGCGCCGACTGTCGGCGAGCACAAGTGGCAATTGTATCGGACCGACCCTGAACGCCAGCCGGGCCGAGCGGGGGCCGTCGAGCCCGACCGCCGACGCTGTGATCGCGGTCAGCGCTTTAGATACTCGGCGAGCGACTGAGCCGCATCCCGCGGACGGAATCCTGCCGCCTCGATCTTGGACAGATCCTGAAGACCGTTGAGCGGGCGGGCCGCTGTCGGCTCCGCACGCGAACCGAAGTACTCCGCCGTCGACACGCCCGTCACACGCGCCGGGTCGTGGCCGGTCAGTGCGAACACTCTGCGCGCGACATCCGCCCACGTCGTCGGCTGACCGCTGCCGGTGATGTTGTAGACGCCGTACGCACAGCCATTGCGGAGCAGGTGGAGTATGCCCCGGGCGAGGTCATCAGCGAAGGTCAGTCGCCCGGTCTGGTCGTCGACGACCCGCGGATCGACACCCCTGGCGGCAAGGGATGCCATGGTGCTCACGAAGTTGCTCCCGGCACCGATGACCCAGGAAGTGCGGATGATGAAGTGCTGCGGGATCGACGCCACCGCCACCTCACCGGCGGCCTTGGTCTGCCCGTACACTCCGAGCGGGCACAGCTCGTCATCCTCGCGATACGGACGATCCAGGGATCCATCGAACACGTAGTCCGTCGACACGTGCACGAGGGTGATGCGATGGTCTGCGGCGATGCTCGCGAGCGCGGCCACACCCTTCACGTTGGCGGCCCAGGCCGCCCGTCTCCCCTCGGAAGTCTCCGCGGCGTCCACGGCCGTGTACGCAGCGGCATTGATGATGGTGTCGTAGTCATGCCAGGGTCGTGCGCCGGCAAGATCCGGTGACGTGAGGTCGAGCTCGTCGCGTGACGCGAATTCGACGTTCGGCGAACCGGTGAGTTCGTCGCTGAGTGCGCGACCCAACTGGCCTCGTGCTCCGAGGACGAGGGTCCGCTTCGGCGGCAGCGGCACCACGTCCGCCAGGCGGGGGTGGCCGCGGTCCTTGGAGGAGACCTCCACATCGGACAGCGGAATCGGCCAGGGGATGGCGACCGTCTCGTCAGCCAGGTTGAGGAACGAGTATTCGTCGTCGGGCGACCAGTGGGCGTTGACGAGATAGGTGTACGCGGTATCGGGCTCGAGGGTCTGATACGAGTTGGCGACCCCTCTCGGCACGAAGATCGCGCGCGACGGGTCGAGCTCGGTGGTGAAGACGGCGCCGAACGTGGCGCCCTCCCGCAGGTCGACCCAGGCGCCGAAGACACGGCCCGATGCGACCGACACCCACTTGTCCCACGGCTCGGCATGAATGCCCCGAGTCGTTCCGGGCGCATCGTTGAAGGAGATGTTGTTCTGCACCGGGCCGAAGTCGGGCAGTCCGAGTGCGAGCATCTTCTCGCGCTGCCAGTTCTCCTTGAACCAGCCGCGGGAATCTCCGTGCACGGGAAGCTCGAACACGACGAGGCCGGGGATCGCCGTCGGACTCGCGCTGAGCTCCTTGCCGAACTCGGTCACCGTCACTGGCCCCTGGAGGCGTAGAAGGCCTCGGTGGTGTCCTTCGCGGGTGCCCACCAGCTCTCGTTGTCCTGATACCAGCGGATGGTGGCGGCGAGTCCGGCGTCGAAGTCGCCGTACTGCGGAGCCCACCCGAGCTCGTTACGGAGCTTGGTGGAGTCGATGGCGTACCTCATGTCGTGACCTGCGCGGTCGGTGACGTGATCGTATGCGTCAGCGGGCTGGCCCATCAGCTGAAGGATCGTCTCGACCACGTCCTTGTTGTTGCGCTCGCCGTCCGCTCCGATCAGATACGTCTCACCGACCACGCCTCGATCCAGGATCGTGAGGACGGCAGAGGAGTGGTCGTCGGCGTGGATCCAGTCCCGCACGTTCTCGCCTGCCCCGTAGAGCTTCGGACGGATCCCCCGGATCACATTCGTGATCTGGCGCGGGATGAACTTCTCGACGTGCTGGTACGGCCCGTAGTTGTTCGAACAGTTGGAGATCGTCGCGCGCACCCCGAAGGATCGCACCCACGCCCGGACGAGCAGGTCGCTTCCGGCCTTGGTGGAGGAATACGGGGACGACGGGTTGTACGGGGTGTTCTCGGTGAACCGCGCGGGGTCATCGAGCTCCAGGTCTCCGTAGACCTCGTCCGTCGAGATGTGGTGGAAGCGCCGGTCGTGTCTGCGCGCAGCTTCCAGCAGCGTGTACGTCCCGACGATGTTCGTCTCCAGGAACGGCCGCGGGTTGTCCAGCGAGTTGTCGTTGTGCGACTCCGCCGCGTAATGGACCACGGCATCCGCAGCCGCGAAGAGTCGATCGACGAGTTCGGCATCCGTGATGTCACCCTCGACGAAGGTGACGCGCTCCGGCGCGAGGCCGGCGAGCGAGTCGATGTTCCCCGCGTAGGTCAGGGCGTCGAGGACTGTGACGTGGTGATCGGTATGTCCGACGACGTGGTGCACGAAGTTCGATCCGATGAACCCCGCACCGCCCGTCACGAGCAGATTCGCCATCAGCGGCCCCTTTCCAGAATCGTGAGCAGGTACGTGCCGTAACCGGACTTGACGAGCTTCTCGGCGCGCTGTCGCAGTTCTTCGTCCGAGAGGAAGCCCTGTCGCCACGCGACCTCTTCCGGGACGCCGATCCTCATGCCGGTGCGTCGCTCCATCGTCCGGACGTAGTCGCCGGCATCCGTCATCTGGTCGAACGTGCCGGTGTCCAGCCAGGCGGTGCCGCGTGGCAGCACCTCGACGCGGAGCTTGCCGCGTTCCAGGTAGGCGCGGTTCACGTCCGTGATCTCATACTCGCCGCGCGGGCTCGGCTGCAGGTTCCGTGCGATCTCCACCACGTCGTTGTCGTAGAAGTAGAGTCCGGGAACCGCATAGTTGCTCTTCGGCCGCGTCGGCTTCTCCTCCAGCGACACCGCTCGCCCGTCCGCATCGAACTCCACCACGCCATACGCGCTGGGTTCGGCGACCCAGTACGCGAACACGGCGCCGCCGTCGACGTCCGCGTACCGCTTGAGCTGTGTTCCGAGGCCTGGGCCGTAGAGCAGGTTGTCGCCGAGGACGAGTGCGACCTTTTCGTCGCCGATGAAGTCCGCGCCGATCGTGAAGGCCTGGGCGAGCCCGTCGGGGGAAGGCTGGCGCGCGAAGGTCAGGTTCACCCCGAACTGCGAGCCGTCACCGAGCAGGCGCTCGAACTGCTCCGCGTCGTGAGGAGTCGTGATGATGAGGATGTCGTGCACTCCCGCGAGCATGAGTGTCGACAGCGGGTAGTAGACCATCGGCTTGTCGTACACGGGAATGAGCTGCTTCGAGATCCCCAGGGTGATGGGGTGGAGGCGCGTGCCGGAGCCGCCTGCGAGGATGATGCCTTTCACCAGGCAATCCTGACACAGGCGCATGGCGGGCACGTTTCGCCATTTTACTTCAGTAACACTGGTAACACGGGTTCGAATCCGACACAATGATCGAGTGCGCATGAGCCGCCAGTACCTGAACCGCCATCACCTGAACCGCGCAGTCGCGCTGGGAGCCATCCTCGCCTTGTGCCTGGGCGGCATCGTGACGGGTTCCGCTGCGGGCGCGGCGGAACGAGCGCCTGTCAGCGCTGCAGTGACGGATGCGGTGCCCTCATCCATCAGGCCGGCGGCAGATCTCTCCCTGTTCCGGCCTGGCAACATCATCAGTGATGCGACGTTCTTCGATTCCTCGACGATGTCGGCCGCGCAGATCCAGTCCTTCCTCCAGGGCAGGGTGCCCGCCTGCCAGTCCGGCTACATCTGCCTCAAGGACTGGACGGACACCTCCCGCACGGTTGCGGCAGACGCCATGTGCGGCCCGTACGCCGGTGTCGCGAACGAGCGGGCATCGCAGATCATCTTCAAGGTCGCGCAGGCCTGCGGCATAAACCCGCAGGTGCTCCTCGTGACGCTTCAGAAGGAACAGGGCCTGGTCACCCACACCTGGCCGAGCGACTGGCGGTACACGATCGCCATGGGACAGGGCTGCCCCGACACCGCGGCCTGCGACACCCGCTATTACGGGTTCTTCAATCAGGTCTACGGGGCCGCCTGGCAGATGAAGCGATACGCCAACCCGCCGGGAACGAGTGCTTACTTCACGTGGTACGCCCCGGGGCGGACCTGGAACGTGCTGTACAACCCGAACGTCGCCTGCGGGTCTTCGCCGGTCTTCATCGAGAACCAGGCGACGGCGAATCTGTACTACTACACGCCGTACCAGCCCAATGCTGCCGCGCTCCGCGCGGGATACGCCGAAGGCGACGGCTGCTCGGCGTATGGCAACCGCAACTTCTTCAACTACTTCACCGACTGGTTCGGCAGCACCCAGGCCGCAGGGGTGGCGCTCGCCAGAACGGCATCCGATCCCTCCGTCTATCTGCTCGCCGGTACTGCGCGCTGGCACGTCGCAGACGCCGAGGACTACGGCGAGCTGGCGCGGGCGTTCGGGCAGGCGAGGGTGGTCGGCGACGGTTTCCTCGCGACGTTCGCGGTGCGCGGAACAACCGGCGCGGTGCTGCACAATGCCGCCACAGGTGTCATGGCTCTGGTTCAGGGCGGCGCACTGCACCGGATCCCCACGTGCGAGTCCGCCGCGATGTGGGGATCGTCGTGCGGGGCCCCCACGACCGTGCCCCCCTCGATGCTGGCGAAGCTGGCAGCGGGACCGGACGTCGGGAGCTACTTCCGGCTGCGGTCGTCCTCCGGCTGGGGCCGATTCGAGGGTCCGTCAGCCGCCACGCCCCTGTACAACGAGGCCGCTGCCAGAGCGCTCAACGGCGACATGCGGGCTACTCCGTTCGCGCCCTATCTGCCGACCGCACGCTACGCCGCGTTGACGAAGGCTCCTCTCCTGTTCGCACCGGGACAGCTGGTGCGGGCGTCATCGGATCCTCGCGTGTACATGACCGCCGACTTCGACCGCCTGCTCGCGGTGAACGCGTGGTCCGACGTGGCGGACTACAACCGTCTGCCGTCGGATCTGGCCACCGTGCCACCGACGGACCTGGCGCGCTACCGTGCGGAGGGCGTCGTCGCGCCGACGCTGCGCTGCCCGACCGGCACCTACCTCCCCACCGGCGGCATCCTGCACCGCCTGGGGTCACCGGAGCGCGCGGGCCTCCCGGCGGTCGATGCCGCAGAGATCACCTGTGCGCAGTTCCCGGTCGGCAGTGCGGCTCCCGGCGCGGTCGCGCTGCGGGCGGCGGACGATGCAACCGTCTTCGTCATCGAACAATCACAGCGGCGGCGCGCCGTCACGTGGAGCCACCTCCTCGAGCACAACGGCGGGTCCGCCCCGGTGGTGCTGGTGGTGAAGCCCACGACGCTGCAGGCGATCGCATTCGGACCGCCCATCGCCGATGGCACCCTCGTCAAGGGCACTGATGCGGCACTGGCGATGGTGAGTGGAACCAACTCGCACTGGGTGGTGTCGTTCGACGTCGCCAGAGAGCTTGGTGTGCCGACCTCCTATCGGGCGGTCACCGACGCCGAGGTGGCGGCTCTCACTCCGGGTGAGACCCTCGGGCTCTGGGTCGACTGCGGCGGGATCATCGGGTTTGCGGCGAGCGGTCGCGTTCACACGGTCGCACCCGGGGCGGCGGCCGGATTCACCCCGGTCGGCCTGTCGGCATCGACCTGCGCGCGCCTCACGACCGATGTCGCCGGGCTGAGCAGGGTCTTCGTGAAGGCCCCCGGCTCGTCCACGGTGTTCCTCGCGGAGAACGGCGTGTACCGACCGATGGGCAGCTGGTCCGAGCTGCTGAGCGTGAGCGGGGGAACCCCGAGGATCCTCGCGATATCCGACGGGACGCTGGCGTCGCTGCCGCGGACCTAGGCTGAGTCGTCCGCGCGACGCTGCGACGATACGGTGAGACGCGAGCGTTTGCGGCGCGCGCGGACGAGGATCGCCGACCACACGGCGATGACCAGAACCGCGACGGCGATGCAGGCGAGGGCGATGGCGAGGCCCGCCGGGCGGAACTGCAGTTCCACGGTGCCGGAGTCCTCGCTCACATCCAGGGTGACGAGGAACCCGTCGGCGGGGGCGCCCAGAGTCGCGCCGCTGGCGGTGTAACCGGGCCACGCGAGCCTGCTGAAGGTGACGGTTCCGCCTTCGGCGGGCGCGCTGTCGACCGTGAACCGGACGCTCTCCTGAGTCTGCACGACATCCGAGACCTGCACTCCTGGCGAGGTGGCCACGATGCCACCCGCACGACCGACCGGCTCGTCGCGCACCCACAGCTGCGTGAACTGACCGTCGTCGGCGACATGCCAGCCACTCGGCGGGTCATCGATGTATCGCTGCGTCTCGTCGGACTTGATGATCTGAACGGAGTCGACCGCTATCTCATCGGCGAGCGTGAGCCCGGTTGCATCGCGCACGGTGAAGAGATTCTCGGCGAGGGCGGGGCACGTCTGGCCGAGATAGCCGAGGCAGAGCGTGCTGTTGAACCCGTTGAACCCGAGAAGCTGATACCGGTTCACGACCGACTGCGGATTCACGTACCACGAGTTCGCGAAGAGCGTCTCGCGCCACAGCTCGGGGGAGGGCTCCAGCGCGAGCGGGTCGCCGACGACGATCGTGTCGCCGACCGCCTCGGGAAGCTGAATCTGCAGCTGCTCGATCTGGGTCGGCACCTGCTCATCCGCCCAGATGGATCGCGGATACACAGCCTGCTGCAGGGTGAACACCGCAATCCCGACCACGGCGAATGCCGTCCCGAGGGCCAGCAGCCGTGCGTGCGCGGCACGGATCCGCAGCAGGATGAGGATGACGACCGCCACGCCGCCGGCGGCGAGGACGGCCGCCAGCCCGTAGCGGCGCAGATACTGAGGCACCTGCGCCCAGGTGAGGAAGAACGATGCGGCCAGCAGTGCGAAGGCCAGGATGATCCGCGAGCGGCTGACCCGGCGCGCCCGGTCCAGGCCCACCGCCAACAGCAGGATCGCGCACAGCGCTACGTAGGGCAGCATCCGAGTCGGATAGCGGAGGGGTCCGATGACGGTCGGAAGCATGAGGAACGTGGCGAAGACGCCGAGACCGACCAGAACGTCCACCAGCCGCGGATTGACGCGCAGCAGCATCCTCCAGCGCACGATCGCGACGAGCGGGAGTGCCCAGCAGATGTACGCGAGCGGGACCGGAGCGGTCAGACCGGACCACCACCACGCCGCAACCTGGGGAAGCGCTGTCGCGATGGGGGACATCGCCGCCCCAGACAGGTCTACCGTCATGTACTGGTCCATGAAGATCGAGCTGCCCCCGCGATTGGTGACCGGCGCGGTGAGAAGGCTCGTGATGTGGACCGCGACGGCGATGAGTCCCAGTGGCACGCCCACCAGCAGCACTCGCCACAAGGCGCGCCACTCACGCCGAATCGCTCGCACCGTGGCCGTCAGGCCGATGATCAGCGCCAGCGCGATGGTGCCGTGGACATAGCCGATGGAGATCAGGAGGTAGCCCGCGACGAACGCCGGAATCGGGCCGGATGCGCCGCGGGCAAGACGCGCCACGAAGGCCCACGCCCACGTGAGGAGGCTCCACGCGAACAGGCCCGTCACCCACGAGGGCGCATCGAAGTAGGTCGTGAACCCCGAGAACGGAGCCAGGCTGCCCACCGCGAATGCGAAGACCGGGCGAGCCCCGAACTCACGGGCGAGCACGTAGGCTCCGAGCGAGCCGATGACGATGGCGACGATCTTCACGATCGTCGTGAAGACCGCGGCGTTCGCGGCAAAGCTCGCGAGCACGCTGATCAGGATGATCAGCGGGTTGAAGAAGCCCCACTGGCCCTCTGCCGCCAGATTGCCGCTCGACCACACGCTCGGCTCGAGCAGGGGCAACCTGCCCTCGCGGAGGCTGCTTCCGAGATGGAACCACTGGCCGAATGCGCCGTTGACCGTGTCGTCGACGAAGTAGTGCAGTCGATTGAACACCAGCGGCACGATCGCGGTGATGAGGACGATCACCGCTGTCGCCGCGAACCAGAGGGGGTCCCGCGACACGATCCGCGTCGGGCGGGCGAGGGACCCTGTGCTCACGCCGTCCTCAGTCTCTCCACCGGGTCTGCCGGTCCAGTTCCGCCTCCGCTGCACGCGCGGGGAGCGACGATCTCCCGATCGCCCCACGGAGAATAACACGACGCATCTTCGCGGCCCGTGTCGTGCACACGACGCGGGTCCGCGAGCCGGAGGCGCGGCGGGGTCGTTGATAGCCTCGGTGTGTGCAGCGAACGGTCGTCGGTCCCCAGTCGGAGGCGGTAGCGGGCGACGGCACCCGGTCAGCGGTGAGGGGGCGGCTGCCCGGCGCAGCGCTCACGACCGCACTGGTCGCGATTCTGGTCTACTGCGCCGCTCGGATCGTGAGAGAGCCGCGGTTCTTCTTCTGGGATGACACGCAGCTCGGGGCCTTCGGCCAATGGTACGGACTGGGATCCCGCATTCTCTCGGGCGACGTCTCGCTGCTTTCGCCAGGATCGTGGCAGGGCGGGAACTACCTCGCCGAGGGCCAGTGGGGCCTGTGGAACCCCGCGACCTGGCTCGTCGCCCTCGGCTCCCACCTGTTCGACGGGGCTACCGGCTATGCGACTTTCATCAAGGTCGCCTTCCTCCTCGTGCTGTGTCTGGGTGCCTACCTCGTCGCGCGCGAGTACGGCGCCTCCGCGTGGTGGGCCGCCTTGGCAGGCTTCAGCGCGAGTGTCGGCGGGCAGACCGTGTTCATGGACGCGCCGTCATGGGTCACCGGTCTCCAGAACGTCGCGCTCTTCGCGCTGTGCTGGTGGGCGCTGAAGCGACACGTCGACCGCGGTCGGAGCCCGATCCTGTTCTTCGTGTTCGCGTACCTTCTGATCACGTTCGGCTACGTCTTCGGCGTGATGGAGCTCGCATTCCTGCTCATCGTGATGCTGGTGGACGCCCTGGTGCGTCGTGCTCGCGGCGCGTCGCTGCGCGTCCTCGTGCTGGGGGTGTTCTCCGCCCTGCTCACCGTCTTCGTGTATCTCCCGGGCGTGCTCACCTCGCCCGTCACTGCTCGATCGGGTTCCGACATCCTGAACGACCAATTCCTCAACATGGATTTGGGCGATCTCGCCACGTCGCCGATCACGACAGCCGTGAGCTCGGTGCGGGGGTACTGGGGCGACCTGCTGCCGGTCCCGCTGCAGTACGTGACCTGGCTTCTTCCGCTCTTCGTGATCGTCGGAGTCGCCGGCTGGCGCCCGCTGAAGACGATCGTCGTCCCTCTGCTGATGCTCGCCCTCACGACGGCGTTCGTCATCGGACCCAGCGTGATCGGTCCGTTGCGCTACCCGGCACGGATGATGCCGTACGTGGTTCTGAGCGTCGTGATCATCTTCGCGGTCGTCGCGACTCGGGGCTGGCCACAGCGCGCGAGCAGCCTCCGAGTGACGCTCGCCGTCTGCATCACCGTCGTCTGCGGGTGGCTGGCATGGGCTGCCCAGCCTTCGTCGTGGGCGTGGGTCGCGGTAGCGACCGCCCTCCAAGTCGCGTTGATCGTCATCGCGCTGAGGTGGCGCCGGCTGGAGCGGCCGGCACTCCGATCGGTCACCCCGGCCGCTGCCTTCCTGTTGGTCGCATCGCTCGTGGTCCTCGTGCCGCAGGTGGCTCGGTTCCCGTCCAGCCCGCTCGGCAACTTCAACGTGCCGTCGTCCGTCCCCGCGATGAGTGCCGTCGGAGATGACATGGATGCGGGCATCATGGCGGTCGGCGACGTCTACTCCCTCCAGTCGCACCCCGAGTCGTACGAGGAGTCGCTGGTCGCGAACCTCTGGTACGTGACCGGCAAGGACTCCGCGAGCGTCTACACGGTTCTTCCCTTCACCGCGTTCTCCAAGGAGCTGTGCGTCGACCTGCGTGGGCGGACCTGTCCCGAGGCGCTGGACACACTGTTCGAGGATGCGGCACAGCCGCTCGCCGACGACATGGCCTTGAACACGGTCGTCGTGATCAAGGGCGAAGGCTTGAAGGACGAGCCGGATGCGCCCGACGGCTGGACGGTGGATGCGGGAGAGTACACGTGGACCCTCCATCGCGACACTCCCGTCGATGGGGCCGGCGGTGTCGTGCGGACGACTCCCGACACGGCGGTGACGGTGCTGGCGCGCGACGACGTGAGCGTCACCCTTCGTGTCGACGACGCCCCCGAAGCGGGCGGAGAGGTGGTCTTCAGCCGGCTCGCGTGGCCGGGATACTCCGCGTCGGCGGGCTCACTCGTCGAGCCCGACCGTGGCTTCCTGCTGACCCTGGCGGTCGATCAGCAGGACGTGGGGACGACGATCGAGGTCACGTTCCGCCCGCCGGGGTGGACGATCGAGATCGCGTCCGCCGTGCTCGCCCTGCTCATCGCAGCGGCCTGGTCGGCGGCATGGACGTGGGCGCGCAGGTCAGGCCGGTCGGCTCGGGCGGGCGGCGTGTGGGCCGTGGACTGAGCCCTGCGCGCCGCGAACGTTCACATCCGGGCGCTGCCCCCGCCGAGAGTCGCCAGCTGCGCGCGATAGAGACTGTCCAGACCCTCGGGCAGCGTCGTGCGGACGAGCGCGTCGAGATCTGTCCACACCTCTGAGCGAACGCGCAGATCGGAGGCCTGACCGGCGCCGCTCCCCTGACCGAGGATGACCGGTGCCCGCTGACCTCGAAGCCGTCGATTCTCTCCTAGGATCGCGCCGATGGACTGCGCAGCCATCGCGCCGACGATCTTGATCACTGTCGTGCCCTGCGGCTCGCGAGCGGCGCGGTCGGTGCCCGCGACGATGACGCGTGCACAGTCGTCTTCGTAGATGTAGTCACGCAGCGTGTCGAGCGACACGAAGATCGAGACGGGTCGCCGGGTCAGGTAGCTCGCAACGATCACGGAGAGCAGGCCCTGCCCCTTCCCGAGATCCTGCCCCGGACCGTAGAGGTTCGTGATGCGGGCGATGAACGACCGCCAGCCACCCTCGTCGGTCGCCTCCGCGAGTGACTGCTCCATGGCCATCTTGGTCATGCCGTACGCGGAAGACGGCTGCACGGGCGTCGATTCGGTGAAGGGCGGCTCGCTCGATCCGCCATAGGCGCCCCCGACTGACGACGCCAGGAACACTGCGAGTCTCGACCGGTCTCCGTCGGGCAGAGCGTTCAGGAGCGCGAGGAAGCCCTGGAAGACGGCAAGCTCGCTGTCCAGTTGCGCAGCGGGTGATGAGGTGACCCCCTTGCCCGCGCACCAGTAGATCTCGATTCGCTCCGCCGGCGAGCCCGCCAGCCGAGCGAGCCCGCCGCGGAGATCGTCGATGGCCGACTCCGGCTCCTGCCATCGGATCGCAGAACTCATCGACTCGGGACCTGATGCTCTCGCGACAGCGGATCCGAGCAGGCCGCGCCCGATGATCCATCTAGCGGTTCGCATCGCCGGGTGCATGGCCGAGCGGACCTGCGGCCGGATCCCGGACGATCAGATAGGCGGGCTTGCCGAGCGCGGCGTTCACAGCCACCCCGAGATATTCGGCGATGATCCCGAGGGAGACCAGGATCACCCCGAAGCCGACCGCGGTGAGCACCATCTGCGAGGTCCAGCCTTCGGGAATGTCGCCGGCAGCGAAACGCACCACCACCAGGTAGAGCGCGAAGAGGATGCCGCCGATGAAGAAGAGCACGCCGACTCCTGTCACCAGGCGCAGCCCTCTCGTCCCCGACGTCAGGATCATGCGCCAGAAGTGAGCGAACAGGCGCCGGTACGAGTATCCCGAACGACGATCGCCCTCTTCGCGGAGCGTTACCGGTGCGGTCACCACGTTGGCTGCGACCCACCCCAGCGCGACGTCGAGGTAGACCCCGTTTCCGGCGTAGGCGGCGACGCTGCGGGCGATCTCGCCGAGGATGAGGCGATAGCTGTTGAAGTGCGAGGCCTTGCCCCCGCCGAAGACCGATTCCAGCAGCCGCTTCGACGTCTTGGATGCGCTGTTGCGCACGAAGCCGTGCGGCGGCCGATTGACGGGTTCCGCGTAGACCAGATCCGCTCCCCGACCCAGGGCCACGTCGAGGAGGGTGGCGACGTAGGCCGGGTCGTGCTGGCCGTCTTCATCCATGGTCACCACCCAGTCGCCGCCGGAGCTCGCGATCCCCGCGAGCGTGGCAGCGTGCTGTCCGAAGTTGCGGCTCAGCCACACCGGCTTGATCCACGTATGCGCTTCCGCGAGCTCGCGGATCACGACATCGGATCCGTCGGGACCGCGATCGAACGCGAGCACGACCTCATCGACCCGGGCGGCGTGCCCCGACGGCGTGGTGAATCCCTCGACGAGCGGTGATACCTCCGCGATGACCGATCGAAGCGTCGCCGCTCCCTGGTAGACCGGGATCACGACGCTGATCCGATGCGTGAACGTGGCGTCGGCGGATGCGCTCACCGCGATGTCCTCTTCAGGTGTCGGTTCGGGATGCAGCGACGCATGTCCGGGTGCGACGCGGGGGCAGTGGACTCCGCCGCCCGGCCTGGTATATAGGTAACGGATCGCATGGATACCATTCTGACAGCGATGTTCCACCAAGCCGCATCGACCGACTCGATGCGATCGTCGCAGGTCCGATGCGGGGGAGCAATGCGGAAGAACATGAGCGCAGGGTCGATTGTGCGGTCGATCATCGCCAGGGTGATCGTCTCGTCACTGCTGGCGGTGGCGCTGGTGAGCGTTCCCGCCGCCGCGCTGGCCGCGGACGGAGGGTACTACTCCGTCCCCTGGTCGCCTGACATCCGTGTCGTGGAGGGTGACCGAACCAGAGTCCTCACCTATGCGGAGTGGGTCGGGTTGGGTGAACCGTCCCCGACCCGCCCTCCGATCAGCTACGTCAAGGCAACCTGGTCGGCGACCGTGTTCGCGCAGATCGATTGGCCGAACGCCGCGACCGGGGGCGTTGTCGAAGAGACCCACCCGTTGACCTGGAACCAGTACGTCGCGGCGTGGCGACCGCCGGTGACCTACGTCGGGCACGTCAGGGGAACGCAGTACGTCCAGTGGTACTCGACATCCACCGAGATCCACGCGCGCACCCCCGAAGGAGCCGTTCACAAGCTCACGCACAGCGAATGGATCGCTGCAGGCAGGCCATCACCCGCGCGCGCCGATCGAGGGTACTACCGGGCGCCATGGTCGAACGTGATTCACGAAGTGACATCCGCGGGCGGCATCCGTCAGATCAGCTATCCCGAATGGGTGTCCGTCGGCACCCCCGCGCCCGCACTCACTCCGGTGTCGTACGTGAAGACGCCGTGGTCGCCCGCGATCTACGGGCTGATCACCTGGCCGATCGCGCC
This sequence comes from Microbacterium sp., assembly GCA_035630115.1. Classification (GTDB taxonomy): domain Bacteria; phylum Actinomycetota; class Actinomycetes; order Actinomycetales; family Microbacteriaceae; genus Microbacterium. Next base: position 41,191 of record DASQLG010000109.1, read on the forward strand.
GGAGGACAGAAAGGTGGACCAGGTCGCGGCGATCACCTGGAGCGATTTCGTCGCCGCGGGGAGTCCGCGCTTCGACACCGTCGTCCGGATTCCGGGAGACGCCTTCGTGAAGTACACGATCGCCGACACCGTCTTCCACGTCGTGCAAGGGCTGGTCACGCCCCTCACCGCGAGCGATTGGAGCGCCGCCGGCAGCCCGTGGCCGTCCACCATGACGGCCCCGTCCCCGGCGTACATCCGCGACACCCTCGTCGTGAACAAGTCGCTGCCGCTTCCGTGGTGGTACGGCGGGGGACTGACCCACCAGCTCACGGGAGCGTTCGACGCGATGCGCGGCGCGGCGGCCGGCGCAGGCCTGTCGATCTACATCGCATCCGGCTATCGCTCATACGCCAGCCAGACATCCGTCTATAACAGCTACGTGGCCCAGGACGGTCAGGCGCTCGCCGACACCTACTCCGCCAGGCCGGGTCACAGCGAGCATCAGACGGGACTGGCGATCGACCTCAACAGCGTCCACGTGTCGTTCGCGAGCACACCGGAAGGCCGATGGGTCAGCGCGAACGCCCACCGCTTCGGTTTCATCGTCCGGTATCCCGCGGGCAAGGAGCACATCACCGGGTACACCTACGAACCATGGCACCTCCGCCATGTCGGGGTCCCGCTCGCCACTCATCTGTACGCCTCCAACCTCACGCTCGAGGAATACATGATGGTTCCCTCGCGGTACTGAGGAAGGGAGCGGGTCAGCGCATCCGCTTCTTAAGCACCCAGTAAGACGCCCGGCGCGCGTGGGCCATGAGGGTCGCGCGCGCGTCGCCGCGCGCCACATCTGCGGCGGAGAGGACCTCCGGGTGATGTGTTCGTACCCACCGATGGAACCCGCGGGCCTGCGCAGCCTGCTCCCGGCTGAGCGCGACGCTCCACTGGGACGCCGACATGCGGAACGTCGCGCCCACCTGAACGTCGGGAGCGAACTCTCCGAGCAGCAGAACGCGACTGTAGGTGGCCTGGTCGATGAGATAGGGGAAGTCGGCGAACCAGCCGCCGGTGGCCTCCAGGGCGTCGCGTCGCAGAGTGACCGAAGCCGGCTCTCCGAAGAGGTTGGAGCCGGCCACGACGGCCTTCCGCACCGCGTCGGCCCCCGGCATCCGCTCACCGAGTCCGCGCAGTCCCCAACCGCGCTTGAGCACGGAACCCTCCGCGTCGATGATGTCGCGTCGACACGCGGTCAGCACCGCACCCGTGGATCGGAGTATTCCGACCTGACGGGCCAGCACGCCCGAGCGCAGGACGTCATCGCCGCATACGAGCTTGAGGAATTCGCCTGTCGCCGCCGAGGTGACGCGGTTCCAGTTGCGAGCCGCGCCGCCGCCGGGCGCGGTGTCCAGGAGGATGATCCGCTCATCTCCGGCGAAGCGCTCCATCACCTCTCGGGTGTCGTCTCCTGACCCATGGTCGGCGACGATCACCTCGAAATCGGTCCCCCGTTGCTCGAGGATGGAGTCGAGGGTCGCGGCCAGGGTCTTGCCGTTGTTGTACGCCGGCACGACAACGCTGAGCGAGGGACGGGTCACGTTCGGGGGTTCCTTTCGAGCGGATACGACCTCCTCGCGGACATCGCCCGGATGTCCAGCCACAGCGGCCGACCCGCCGATACACTAGCGCACCGCGTCTGAGCCGAGGCTGGGCAGCTGTCGGAATGCGGTCATGGACGCGGTGTATCGTGGTCGCGATGCGAGACCTGATTGCCGTGGTCACCAAGCGACCCGAAGTGCGCTATCTGGTCGTCGGCGGCCTCAACACCGCGTTCTCCTACGGGCTGTTCACGGTTGCGCTTCTCCTGCTGCACTCGTGGCAGGTGCCGGCCGATTACGCGATCGCCATCACCTTCAGCTGGATCGTCTCGAATCTGACGTCCTTCGTCCTGCAGCGCCGCTTCGTCTTTCGCGGCACGGGCAACCCGGTCCGCGAGTTCATCAAGTTCACCTCCGTCACGTTCGGATCGTTCCTGGCCAACTTGGGATTGAGCTGGTTCTCCGCGGAGATCCTCGGCTTCGACTCGGCGATCGAGAAGCTGGTCAGCCAACTCGTGGTCACCGTCATCCTCGTGATCGTCACCTACGTCCTCCACAAGTCGTTCTCATTCCGCAAGGCCGGCGCGGAGCCGGCGGGCATGGGTGCGGTCGAGGAGGTTCCGCTGCCTGCCGAGTCCAGAGAGTCTCCGCACTCGGCACCCTGAATCGCGTCCCGTTAGACTGGCACGTCGTCCCTCGCGCGCCTGCAGACGGACGCCTCCGCCGTCGAGACGAAAGCAGCACCCATGGATCTTCTCGTTGTCGGCTCCGGTTTCTTCGGCCTCACGATCGCCGAGCGCGCCGCAGCCTCCGGCCGGAAAGTCGTCGTCATCGACCGACGTCATCACATCGGCGGAAACGCATTCAGCGAGAACGACCCGCAGACCGGCATCGAAGTACACCGCTACGGCGCGCATCTGTTCCACACGTCGAATCCGACGGTGTGGGAGTACGTCAATCGGTTCACGACGTTCACCGGCTATGTCCACCGCGTCTACACGAACCACAAGGGTGTCGTCTTCCCGCTGCCGATCAACCTCGGCACGATCAATCAGTTCTTCCAGGCCGGGTACTCACCCGACCAGGCCAAGGCGCTGATCACGGAATTGGCGGGGGAGTTCGACGTGAAGAGCGCGGCGAACCTCGAGGAGAAGGGCATCGCCCTCATCGGTCGCCCGCTCTACGAAGCGTTCATCCGCGACTACACAGCGAAGCAGTGGCAGACCGATCCGAAGGATCTGCCCGCCGAGGTGATCAGCCGGCTCCCGGTGCGCTACAACTACGACAACCGCTACTTCAACGACACGTGGGAGGGCCTGCCCACCGACGGGTACACCGCCTGGATCGAGCGGATGGCAGACCACCCGAACATCGAGGTGAAGCTCGGCGTGGACTTCTTCGACGTCGCGCAGCCCCTGAACAAGGCGGCGACGGTCGGCCGGCTCCCGATCGTCTACACCGGTCCGATCGACCGCTACTTCGGTGACGCCGAGGGTGCGCTGTCGTGGCGCACCCTCGACCTCGAGCAGGAGGTCGTGGACGTCGGCGACTTCCAGGGAACGTCGGTCATGAATTACGCGGATGCCGACATCCCCTACACGCGGATCCACGAGTTCAAGCACTTCCACCCCGAACGCGCCGACCGATACCCGACGGACAGGACCGTCATCATGCGCGAGTTCTCCCGCTTCGCCGGCCGTGACGACGAGCCCTACTATCCCGTCAACACCGCCGAAGACCGAGCGGGGCTGCTCGCCTACCGCGAACTGGCCAAGGGCGAGAAAAACGTCTACTTCGGCGGACGCCTCGGCACCTACCAGTATCTCGACATGCACATGGCGATGGGCTCGGCGCTGACGATGTGGAACAACCAGCTCTCCGACTGATTCCGCACGATCCTCGCCCAGACGGTACGACTACGACGTCGACAGCGCCAGCCGGTCGGCCAGGATCCCCACCAGGCTCAGTGCGAACGATCGGGTCAGGTGATTGTCGTCGGAGTAGACGACGAGTCCGCCGATCCGTGTGAGGCAGCGATCCTGCGTGCAGAACGCGTCGTCCACATCGACCACCTCGACTCCACTCGTCGCGGCGGCCGCCGACATCGGATCGGCGAATCGCGCATCCGAGCTCGGGAGAGTGCAGTCCTCCGGCGCCGAGGCCTGGGAAAGGCAGTCGGCCGCGCTTGCGCTGCCCTGCGGGGGGATCGCGTTCATCTCCGGTGGGTCTTTGAGCACGATGACACGCTTGCCCGCTGCCTGAAGACGCCCGATGCTGTCATCGACCATTTGGGCGGTGAGCGGGTGGTACGCCTGTTCGTCGGTGATGTAGAGCCGCGTGCGGTTCGTCAGGATCACTGTGTCGATGTCGGGGTCGCCGGCGACGGCATCGTGGATCCGGGTGGTCACGTCAAGGCACTGCGCCGCGTAGACGTCCTCGAAACCCCACGCGCTGCCGGTGAGCTCGCGCGCCATCATCGAGCAGCCTGCCACCAGATACGTGCTGAGACTTCCGCCCTCGGCCAGCGTCACCTCACGGAGCGCTTCGGTGATGCGGGTGGCATGCGAGTCGCCGATCAGCGCGACGTGCGGACCTGGACCGGCAAGGTCGCCGAAGTCGCATCGGCGGAAGTCGCCGGCGGTCGTGGGCAGCTCGCACGCGCGGATGTCCTCGGGCGGCACATCGATCGCGAAGGACGACAGCCTTGCCGTCAGGGGGATCTCTCCGGCCGGTCCGCACGTGGTGTCGACCATCGCATTCGCCCCATAGCAGTCCGGCATCGCACCCGGTACGGAGGGCGGGGTCACACGGTAGGTCGCCAAGGGCAGGGCTGCGGCGACGACGATCGCCATGGCGATCGCGGCGCCGATGAAGGACCAGCGCGTTCTCGTGCCGCTCACGAGGCTGTGGGTTCTGACCGGATCCTCGATGAAGATCTTGGAGGCCCAGCCCAGTGCGACGGAGGCGAGCAGCACGCCGATCAGGACGGGTGTCGTGAGGGGGACGCCGAGCGCGTAAGGGAGGAGGACGATGAGCGGCCAGTGCCACAGGTAGGTGCCGTACGACACATCGCCGATGAACTGGACCGGGCGAAGGGAGAACAGACGGGTCGGCGCGAGACGCTGCGCCGGCGAGCCGCAGGCGATCACGAGCGTCGTGCCGACGACGGGCAGAAGCGCCGTGTAGCCGGGGAAGGGAGTGGAAGCAGTGAATGCGATCATCGCCGCGGCGATCATCGCGAAGCCCGACCAGGAGCCCACCACGGCCAGCCAGTTCGGGAACGGTCGCGCGAACCGGCGCAGGAGGAGCGCGAGGAGCGCGCCGAATCCGAACTCCCACGCACGGGTGAAAGTGGAGAAGTAGGCCACCGACGGCTGGGCGAACGTCGCGTAGATCGAGAACGCGAGACTGAGGACCGTCACCACGCTCAGCACCACCCAGAACGCCCGCTCGGGTGCCGATCTCATCCGGGCGGCGAGTGCGATCGCCAAGAGGATCAGCAGCGGCCATACGACGTAGAACTGCTCCTCGACGCCCAGACTCCAGAAATGCTGGACGGGTGACTTGGCGTTGGACAGTGCCATGTAGTCCACGGACTGTGCGGCGAGTGCCCAGTTCTCGACGTACAGTGCGGACGCGATGACCTCCGAGCCGAACTGCGCCCATCGGCTGTCGGGAACCCACACCCACACCGCGATGGTGGTGACCAGCAGCACGAGCAGCGATGCGGGGAGGAGCCGTCGAACGCGGCGCGCCCAGAATCGCAGCAGCCCGATGCCTCCGGTCCGGTAATACTCGCGGAGCAGGTGGTCGGAGATGAGGTAGCCCGACACGACGAAGAAGACGTCGACGCCGACGAATCCACCGGGGAGCCGATTCGGCCAGAGGTGATAGACGAGCACACCGAGCACGGCCAAAGCGCGAAGCGCCTGGATCTCCTTGCGCACGCCGGATGCCGCCCGCGTGGAGGCGGTGCGATCGGGGATGGCGGCAGCGGTGGTGGTGGTCACGAGTTCTCGGGGTCCGGCGGGCCGGTCCAGAGTACAGGGCAGCGGCTGGGATGCCGCTGAGCGACGGACGGCGGTGGGTCACCGTTCGGCAACGGTATCCGTTCGACGCCCTCGCTCGCGCGGGAGGACGATTCGGGTGTGTGAGGATATCGTCCGTGCGTTCGGACAGGGTAGGGGAATCGATGACGAAGACGTGGCTTTCCGGCCAGAGGCGCATCGCGGTCATGGCCGCGGTGACGGCGCTGATGGGAGTCCTGATCCCGACGGGGGCAGCGGTCGCGGAGGATGTTCCGCCCGTGATGTACGAGCGGACCGCCTATGACGGCACGATCTGGGAGGTCACGGCCACGGGCGCCTACGCCCTGTCGTACTCGGAGTGGTCGTCGCGGGACTTCCCGGCTTTCACCGACGCCGATACGGAATACGTCCGTGCCGCACCGTTCAACACCGTCTACGCGATCACGACCTTCGAGCTCGCGCAGACGGAGTGGACCGATCACATCGACTACGCGCAGTACGTCGCGGCGGGTCAGCCACGCCCGACGGTCGTGCCGTGGGTGGAGGGGATCGAGGTCCACAAGTGGCCGACCTCTTCTGAGCTGTTCGGCACCGACTCCGCGGGCGCGACCGTCAGGCTGAGCTACGCGCAATGGAGCGCGGCAGGTTTCCCCGCGTTCCACGCGCGGGAGAACCGAGGGTTCGTCGCCATGACGTGGGACGGCTCCGGAGCCATCGCCTACATGTGCGATCTGGCCGCCGGGCGTGGTGGTCGCCTGACGTACGACCAGTGGCGCTCGATCGGCTCCCCGACTCCGCTCCGAGTGAACCGGACGGCATCCGACTTCGTGTTCAAAGTCCCGGGATCCGTGATTCCGACGGTCTACTACTCCGGACCCGTCATCAGTCCGTATGCGCCCGCACCGGGCCCCGTCGGGCTGGGCGTACGCCCCCTGACGTACACGGAGTGGCAGGGTATGGGATCGCCCGTTCCGCTGATCACGAACACCACCTACCCGGGGAACTGGTACTGCTCGGGGTCCCACCCCGGCCCGCAGGAGTGAGCGTCCTGTCGCGACGCGGGGCTGCGGCCCGCCCATAGACTCGTCTGCGTGACCACAGCCGCCGTCGGCGCCTCCGGATCGCCCCGGCGCTACCTGCACTCGCTGTGGCTCCTGTCCGCGCGCGACCTCCGCGTCCGGTACGCGACGAGTGCTCTCGGCTACCTGTGGTCGGTCCTGGACCCGCTCGTGATGAGCCTGATCTACTGGTTCGTCTTCACACAGGTCTTCGGACGCGGCGTCGGCGAGGAGCCGTATATCGTGTTCCTCATCACGGCGCTGCTTCCGTGGGTCTGGTTCAACGCAGCGGTCTCCGACTTCACACGCGCGTTCAACAAGGACGCCCGGCTGGTGCGCTCGACGGCGATTCCGCGATCGATCTGGGTCAACCGCATCGTCCTGAGCAAGGGCGTGGAGTTCCTGTTCTCCGTCCCGGTGCTCGTGCTGTTCGCGATCATCTCCGGCGCCACGCTGGGCTGGGGCATCCTCTGGTTCCCGGTTGCGGTGCTCCTGCAGACCGTGCTGCTGGTCGGGCTCGGGCTCCTGGTCGCTCCGCTGTGCGTGCTCTACACCGATCTGGAGCGCACCACGAAGCTCATCCTGCGCGCGCTCTTCTACGCGTCGCCGATCATCTACGGGGTCTCCGACCTGCCCGCGCCGTTTCCGGAGATCGCGGCATTCAACCCCCTGGCGGGCATCTTCACGCTCTACCGCGTCGGGTTCTTCCCGGATCAGTGGGACACCCTCAGCGTCGTGGTCGGCGCCGTGATGAGCTTCGTCTTCCTCGGCCTCGGCATCCTGGTGTTCCGCCGCCTGGAGCGTCCCGTGCTGAAGGAGCTGTGATGCCCGACCTCGCGATCGAAGTACGCGACCTCGGCGTGCGATTCCGACGCAACCGTCGAGGGCGGCGCAGCTTCAAGGATCTGTTCTCAGACTCTTCCCGTCGGTCCAAGCCCGGTGAGTTCTGGGCGCTCCGCAACGTCGCCTTCGATGTGCAACCCGGCGAGTCGATCGGCGTCGTGGGACGCAACGGCCAGGGCAAGTCCACGCTCCTGAAGCTGGTCGCCGGCGTTCTCCTGCCGGACGAGGGGTCGGTGACCGTCCACGGCGGTGTCGCACCCCTCATCGAGATCACCGGCGGCTTCGTCGGGGACCTGACCGTTCGTGAGAACGTGCGGCTGACGGCGGGACTGCACGGGATGTCGCGCGCCGAGGTCTCACGGCGATTCGACGGGATCATCGATTTCGCCGAGCTGCACGACTCGATCGACACGCCCTACAAGCACCTCTCCAACGGCATGAAGGTGCGGCTGGCGTTCTCGGTCGTCTCGCAGCTCGAGGAGCCGATCCTGCTCGTCGATGAGGTGCTCGCGGTCGGCGACAAGGCATTCCGGGAGAAGTGCTACACGCGGATCGACGAACTCCTCGCCGACGGCCGGACGCTGTTCTTCGTCAGCCACAACGAGAAGGATCTGCGCCGCTTCTGCACGCGCGGCCTCTACCTCGACAAGGGCAGACTCGCGATGGATGCTCCGATCGCAGACGTGCTCGATCGCTACAACGCGGACTACAACGGCGGATGAGCCGGCGCTCTAACGAGCGCTGGCCGGGTCACCCCGCAAGCCGGTAGAGCACGATGTCCGGGCCCACCAGCCCACCGGCGGCGAGCTCGATCAGGTACCCGACCGATCCGATGAGGCGATCGATGACCCACGGACCCGGGGGAGCTTCCCCGACAGAGTCCCACGTCGTCTCGACGGGAAGCGTCTCGGCGATCGTGGTATAGAGGAGCTGCTCTTCGGGACGTCGGGAATCCGCCAGGTATCGATCGACCATGTTGGACGAGGTCAGCACGTACTCGAGGCGCCGGTCGGGGTTGCGCGGCACGACGGCGTCGTCGCGGACCGTCAGGTCTTGGATCACGGAGCCGGGCCCGCTCGGGTTGATCGGCGTGTAGCCGTCGAAGGCGGTGTTCTCGATGGTCGCGCCGAGATCGGCGATACCGCGGGTCGAGGCCACGCGGGTGTCCTCGGCCTGCGCGTAGGCCAGCTGCATGCACGAGCCGAGAATGAGAGACAGCACGGTGAGGGAGGCGACCACCGCCACGGTCCAGCGAACGACGGTGCGGCTGCGACCCAGGCGACCGGACGCGGCCCATGCTCCGTAGAAGCCCAGACCGGCCAGGAGCACCACGCTCAGATACATGGGAAGTCCCCACCTGTCCCAATGCAGAGCGAGTGAGCTGAGCGCGAGCCAGTACACGCCGCCGAGGAGCAGCGGCACGGCATCCTCGCGTCTGGCCAGGATGGCCCAGACGATCCCGACCGCAGCGAACGCGACCATCGTAACGCCGCCGTGGCTGAGGAACTGGGTCGCGTAGAACCCGAGATTGCCCGCCCCGTTCAAGCCGCTCGCCCCGAGGTGCTGGTCGGAGTTCTGCGCGGAGAGCTGCCGGACGACTTCTGCCCCGTTCGTGAACAGGACCGGGGAGAGAAGGAACGTCATGGCCACGACCATGCCCGCGGATGCGGCGCCGCGGATCGCGATGCGCCACGGCCGGCGCGTCGTGGCCGCGTCGATGATCACCGCCGCCGCCACCATGATCGAGCCGAGCGCCGCGGGGTACTTCACGGTGATGCCGAGTGCGACCCCGGCGCACGCGAGCACGAGCACCCACCACGATCCGCCGCGGATGTACAGGACACAGCCGAGGATCACCACCATCACGGTGAAGGTCAGGGGGATATCCGGGGTGGCGTACCGCGAGTGTTCGACGAACGGGGGGAAGACGGCGACCGCCACCGCCATCCACAAGCCGGCCGGGCGACTGAAGGGCCGACCGATCAGGTAGGCGAGCACGATCATGCCCGAGCCGAAGAGCGCGACGATTCCGCGGGAGATGGCATAGAACGGTGCGGGATCTGCGGCGAAGAGTGCGAGGGGCGAGGCGCCGTTGAAGACGTGAGCCCACACCTGGTAGGCGAGCGAACCGAGCTGGATCTCGAGGTGATCCGGGCGCATGAAGAACGCGGGCTCGAAGGAGTTCCTCCGGATCATGTCGATCGCGTTGTCGACGATCACCGCCTCGTCCCCGTGCAGGAGCATGGGCAGACCCCACATGATGCCCGCGAAGCGAAGGATCGAGCCGATGACGATGGTCGCGAGCAGTGCGAAGGTCACCGCGTCCCAGCGCATACGTGGCACGCGGTGCACCGACGCGGCGGGGTGTTCTGTCATCAGAGCGGGTCGGCTCATGGTGAGGTGGACGTCACTCCGGTTCCGGGCGAGCGGGGAAGGGAGTGGGCGTGCCGCTCATCGAGAGGCTTCGACCAGCGGCGGCATCGGCCGCCACGCAGCGTCCTTCGCGATCCGGCGCCCGTCCCGGATGCCGCGGAAGAGGTTGCTGGTGCCCCGGACGGTGCGCTCGACGGCGAGCAGGCGGATGAGCTCCTTGGCGAACGTGAGCGCCGTTCCGGCGCCGAACAGCACCGGGTTGTAGACGCCGAGCGAGCGGTAGTAGTTCTTCATGTGCCCGCGGTTGCGCATGATGTAGTACCGGTACGCATTGCTCGAGGCGTTCATATGACGGATGCCCATGTCCCACTGCTTGATCTCGCGGGTGCGCCGCAGCACGAATTCGTTCACGATCACCGACGTGGTCTTGCGGGAGGCGAGCCAGCCGTACATCTGGTCGTCCCAGTAGATGAAGAAGCGGGGGTCGGGCAGGCCGATCTGCTGGACGATGTCGCGGTGGATGAACATGCCCTCGAAGCAGCCTGAGTTCATCGGCTTGTAGCCCGATGCGTCGAAGCCGGCGGGGGCGAAGGGGATCGGGATGCCGAGGGGCTCGGCGACGCGGTACTGCCAGTAGAACTCGCTGCCGTCGTAGTCGTAGCGGCGGCCCTGGATGCTCTTGAACCGCGGTGCCCACGCCCCCATGCGCGCCAGGCCGTTCGGGAGCACCTCGACGTCGTCGTCCATGAGCCAGATCCACGTCGAGCCGAGCTCGTAGGCGGTCCGCATGCCCTCGCTGAATCCACCGGATCCGCCGGTGTTGGTCTCGAGGCGTCGGTACACCAGCTGCGTGCCGAGGCGATCGCGGAAGGACTCGACGAGCTCGGTGGTGTCGTCGACCGACGCGTTGTCGATGATCACCACGCGACCGGGCTTCGGGTCCATCACCGCGATGCTCTCGAGCAGGCGCGCGAGCAGCGCCGACCGGTTGTAGGTCACGATCGCGATGGTGGCGCTCGCAGGATCGAACGGCGCGGGGGTTTCGGAGGGAGTCGTCGACGTCATCTGGGGGCTGTCGGCTATACGGGGCATGGCCTCAGCATCCTACCGCGAGCCGATCGGACCTTCCTGGACGTGCGGCAGCTCGGGTCCGCCCTCGCTCGCGTCGATCCGCTCCCGCCACGAGCGCGACTGCCCGGCGCGCACCGCGCACAGCACCAGCAGCAGCCAGCCGAAGCCGAACAGGGTGAAGCTCTCGAACATCGAGTCCACGAGCAGCGTCACCAGCACGAGGGGTGTCCAGGCGTAGATGACCGAGCGGCGCTCGCTCGCGTCGAGCCACGAGCGCACCAGGGCGACACCGGCGAATGCCGTGAACAGCAGCAGGCCCATCCAGCCGAGCTGCAGCAGCACGTCGAAGTAGGCGTTCAAGCCGGTCGCGTGGCTCGTGCGCAATCCGTAGTTGATCGCGCTGAAGGGGAATTCGCCCTGGTCCCACGGGCCGAACCAGCCCCAGCCCTGCACCGGCTTTGAGCGCAGGAAGTCGACCATCGTGTTCCAGAGGTTCACCCGCATGGAGAAGTCGGATCCGGCTCCGAGGAACGCGATGATCGGATGCCGCGCCGCATAGCCGATCGCCAGCCCGGCCACCACGATGCCCCCCAGCGTCCACTGCAGCGCCGAGCGTCCCTCCGGACGCGCGTGGCGCACGAGCGCGAGAGCGCCGACCGCGAGCCCGACCGCGACCGCGAGCACCAGCACGGTGGGGGAGTCGCTCAGCGCGGCGAGTCCGCCGGCGATCACGACGGAGTACACCGACAGTCCTACGCGAACCGACTGCGTGCGGTACTCGATGAGGAAGGTGATCAGCGCGATCACCGCGACGAAGCCGAGCAGATTGCGGGTGCCGAAGATGCCCTGGATCGGGCCCAGCTGGGCGATGTTGCCCTGGATGCCGAGGAAGCGGAACGGCATGTCGAGCAGGATCCCCGTGACGATCTCCACCCCGAGGGAGATCGACAGCAGGACGCGCAGGACATCGCCGAGGGCTCGGGCGGTCTGCAGCGTGTCGCGCACGTGGCCGATCGTCACGGCGAGGAAGGCCAGGGCCGCGGTGGACATCCAGCTCCAGAACGAGCCGGTCGCGTCCTGACTCCAGAACACGCTGACCAGCGCCCATCCGACGAACAGCACCACCGTCGTCGGAACGAGGCGAACGAGCGAGATCTCGCGCCGTCGGGCGATCAGCATCCCCATGCCGATCACGCACAGACCGACGATGATCGAGACGTACGTGACGCGACCGGCGATCTTCTCGATCGCGAACGCCGCGAACACGGCGCCGAGGACGGCGATCGTGTACGACCGCGCGAGCGCGGCCGATGCCAGGAGGGCGATCCACTGCGGCGGCGAAGCGCTGGAAGGCGAGTCCGTCACGATGCCCGCGTGGTCAGCTCGCCACGCTCGATCGCGATGCGCATCTCCGCGGCGCCCTCACCGATGTGGGGGGACTGCTTTATCTTGAACGCGAGCATGACGACGAACAGCCAGCCCCACAGGAGCAGCGGGCTGGATTCGGCGAACCCCTGAACGAGCAGGATCGCCCCCACCAGCGTCGGCAGCAGCGTGAGCGGCGAGTAGGGGCGATCCGCGCGCAGGTCCCAGCGGGGTCGGTCGACGGCGAAGAACCACGACCGCCAGATGTAGGCGAAGTAGACCATGGCCATGATGAACACGCCGATGAGGCCCAACTGGAGGAACACGTCGATCCACATGCTGTGCGCCTGCATGACCGTCTGGCCGTGGTCGATGATCCATCCGTCGAACGCCGGGTCCCCGGTGATCCACGGGGTCGAGTAGCCCCACCCGATGAGCGGATGCTGCCACGCCCGCTCCAGCACCGCATCCCAGATCGCCTCCCGCCCCGTCAGATCGGAGCTGCGGCCGAGGGACGTGAAGATCCAGTCCCGCAGCAGCCAGAACGCCAGCGCGCCGCCGATGCCGACGGCGGCGTACGCGAGGTAGTACCGGGAGCGCTCGCCGGGTCTGCGCGCGCGCCGCATGAGCAGAACGGTCACGAGCACCACGGCCACCGCGATCGCGGCGACGTACGCGGTCGCCGAGGACGCGCGGTAGAACAGGTACGCGGACAGGCCGATCCACACGCCGAGCAGCATGCGGCGCGGCGCACCGGCGGCGAAGCGGATCGCGAACACGATGATAGCCAGGAGCGCCACGGGACCGAGCAGGTTCGCGTTGCCCATGATCCCCTGGATGCGTCCGCCGTCGAACAGGTTGTCGCGTGACCAGTACACGATGGGGTCGTCGGCCGGTTCGCTGGGAATGACGAAGCCGGGCAGGATCGGCCCTCCGAGGAAGATCGAGACCCACAGCTCGAACACCAGCGACAGGGCCATGACCCACTTCAGCGCCGACGCGATCGCACGCACGAGCTCCCGCCAGGTCAGGACGCCGCCGATGAACAGGCCCTGCAGGGTGGTGATCACCAGCAGGAGCAGGGTCAGGGCGGTGGCCTCGCGCCACTGCGACCAGATGATCGACAGCGTCGCCCACACGACGTACCAGATCGTGAACCACGGCAGGCGCCGCCACTGGACGGGCGGCCGGACGGCGAACCAGAGGCCCAGCGAGAGCACGCCGCCGCCGATCGTGATGACCGCCGTCGGAAGCTCGCCGATCGCGTTGATCCATGCGGTGCCCGACAGAGCCGTGAACAGCACGAACACGCACCAGCCACGCAGCAGGAGGTGCCCCGTCTTCTCGCGGACCGGGGCAGCCGGAGGCGCCGCCGCCGGGTGCTTCGAATAGACGGCCATCGTGAGATCAGGGTACCGCGTGAGCACCCCTAGCCTTGAGGCATGCTCACCTCTGTGACGAACACGCCCCGGGACTACGAGTGGGGCTCCACCGAGCTGCTGGCCGACCTCGAGGGCCGGCCCGCTTCCGGAGCCCGCGAAGCCGAAATCTGGTTCGGCGACCACCCGAGCTGCCCTGCGATCGTGCCCGATGGGCGAACGCTCGGCGCGTGGCTGGCGGAGGAGGGATCCGATGCCGGCGCCCCGGCGCGGCTGCCCTTTCTGCTGAAGCTCCTTGCGGCGGCATCCTCCCTCTCCATCCAGGCCCACCCGTCACGCGCCCAGGCGATCGAGGCGTTCGCCCGCGAAGAGGCCGCCGGAATCCCGCGCGATGCGCCGGACCGGACCTACCGCGACGAGAACCACAAGCCCGAGCTCATCGTCGCGGTGAGCGACACCTTCACCGCGCTCGCCGGGATCCGCGATCTCGCCGCGACACGGCGTCTGCTCGCGCTGCTCGGGACGGGCGGCACCGCGCTGGCGGCACGCCTGTCGGGGGCGGATGCCGCGACCTCTGTCCGCGATGCGATCGCGTGGCTGCTCTCGGGTGAGGCGGCCGGTGACATCGCGGCGATCGTCGCGGCGGCGGGCGGCGCCGAGTCGGACGAGTTCACCGCCGAACTCGCCCTCGTGCGCACGCTCGCGGAGGACTTCCCGGGTGATCCCGGGCTGGGGGTGGCGCTGCTGATGAATCTCGTCGTCCTCCGCCGTGGAGAGGGACTGTTCGTGCCGGCGGGGGTGCTCCACGCCTACCAGGAAGGTCTCGGCGTCGAGATCATGGCGGCGAGCGACAACGTGCTGCGCGGGGGACTGACGCCCAAGCACGTCGACGTGCGGGAGCTGCTGAGCGTGCTGGACCCGACCCCCGGACCGGTGCCGGTTCTCCGTCCCGCCGAGGCGGGCGGCATCGTGCGCTTCGCCCCCGACGTGCCCGACTTCGCCCTCACGAAGGTCTCGGTGGGCGATCAGGAGGACATCGTGCTGCCGATCGGCTCCGCTGCGATCGTGCTGGCCACGGCCGGTGCGGTGACGGCGCGCGGCGCCCGGTCAGGTCAGGGAGTCGGGCTCCAGCCGGGGCGAGCGGTGCTGGTCACCCCCGACGAGTCCGAGCTGACCCTCACCGGCGCGGGCGAGGCGTTCATCGCCCAGCCGGGCGCCGGCTGGGTCGCCGTATCCGCATCGTGATCTGGGGCGACACGCCGACGGCGCGTCGTAAACGTTCAAGCGCGGGGTGAGGCTTTACGATCTGCGACTTGACCCTGACGAACTACACCGGTGTAATTACTCCTACACGCGAACCAGCGTGGGGGTAGAAGGTGGGAGACGAGATGACGGGTTACCGTTCCGGCGTTCCCGACAATTGGTTCGTCGATCCGGTCCAGCTAGGGGTTCCGGGGGTGCGTCGTCCTCTGGAGGGGGAAGACGGCAATCCACTCGGGTGGCAGACCGATGCGCTGTGCGCGCAGACAGATCCGGAGGCGTTCTTCCCAGAGAAGGGCGGCTCCACACGCGACGCGAAGAAGATCTGCACAACCTGCGATGTTCGGGGCGAATGCCTCGAGTACGCGCTGCAGAACGACGAGCGCTTCGGGATCTGGGGCGGGCTCAGCGAGCGCGAGCGTCGGAAACTCAAGCGTCGCGCGAGCTGACGCTGACAGGACCGCGACGGCGGGCCGGCGTGCGGCATCCGTTCCCGCAAACAGCGGCGCGTGCGCCGGGTAGGGGATTGTCGGCCGCCTAGGCTGACCACGTCATGCCCGCCCGAGTCCACGCCATCCTCGTCGTGCGCCCCGATGGGCGCACACCGGCCGCACATCACCTGCGGCGCACTCTGGCGGGCCTGGCTGACCAGACCAGACGCATCGATGCGCTCACGATCGTGGTGTGCGGCGACCACGAAGGTGTCGCGGCGGTGGCGGCGGCATCCGATGCGGAGTCGGTGATCACGGCCCCCGCGTCGACGGGCTTCGCGGCGGCGACGGCGATGGCCACGCTACGACTTTCCGGCGACGCCGTGTGGCTGCTCGCGCAGGACACCGCGCCGGAACCCGAGGCGCTCGCCCGGCTCGTCGGTGCGCTCGAGCTGGGTCCGTCCGTGGCGTTCGTGGCCCCCAAGCTCGTGCGGTGGGACGACCGCACCGAGATCGTCTCGCTCGGGGTCAGCATGACCGCGCTCGGACGCACGGTCGGCCTTGCCGACGACGAATTGGACCAAGGCCAGCACGACGCCAGGGAGGACGTGCTCGGCGCCGATATCCGCGGCGTCCTGGCCAGGACCGATGCGTGGCGGGAGCTGAACGGCATCGACCCCGCGCTGGTGGGCGCCGACGAGGGCCTCGACCTCGGCGTGCGGGCGCGCCTGACCGGCGCCCGCGTGCTGCTGGTGCCGACCGCGCTGGTGGCGGTGTCCGGAGACGGTGTCGCCGGGCTCCCCTCGCCGCTGACGGGCGTGCGACGCCGGCGCCGGGCGTTCGCGTCCCGTACCGCCCAGCTGCACCGCCGCCTCGCCTACGCGGCGCCGCCCGCGGCGCCGTTCCTCTGGCTGGCGATCCTGCCCACCGCCCTCTGGCGAACCGTGCTGCAGATCGTGCGGAAGCAGCCGGGGCTGGTGCTGCCCGAATGGGGCGCGGCCGTCGTCGCCATGGTGCGCCTGCCCTCGGTCGTCCGCTCCCGCTCCCGCATCCGTTCGTCGCGGACGACGGGCTGGACCCAGCTCGCGCCGCTGCGCGTCTCGCAGCGGGAGCTCCGCGAACAGCTCGAGGACGACGCCGACTCCGCCACGCCCGCGCGACGCGGCGACCTCAGGTTCTTCACCGGCGGCGGGGCGTGGCTCGCGTTGGGCTCGCTGGCCGCCTCCATCGCAGCCTTCCCGGCCCTGGCGGCCTGGGCCGTCCTGGGCGGCGGCGGTCTCCAGCCGCTCTCGGCGGACGCCGCGCTGCTCTGGGCGCACGCCGCCTACGGGCTGCGGGCGTCCGGCCTCGACACGATCGGCCCGGCCGATCCTTTCGCCGTCGTGCTCGCGCTGCTGGGCACCACGTGGCCGATCGAGCCGTCGCGCGCGCTCGTGATCCTGTGGCTTCTCGCGCTGCCGCTGGCTGCCCTCGGCGGCTGGTTCGCGGCCACCCGCGTGACGGACCGGTCGCTGCTGCGCTTCGCCGGCGGCGTGATCTGGGCGCTCGCGCCGACCCTTCTGGCCGCGATCACCCAGGGCCGTCCGAGTGCGGTGATGGCCCACCTCCTGCTCCCGTGGCTGTTCTACGCCGGCTCCGTCGCCCATCGGTCGTGGGTCGCCGCCGGGGCGGCATCCCTCCTGTTCGCCGCCGTCGTCGCCTGCGCGCCGTCCGTCGCGCCCGCGCTCGCCGTGGTCTGGATCGGCGCGATCGTGCTCGCGGTCGTCCTCCGCGGGGGCCGGGGCCTCGCGCGACTCATCTGGATCGTCGTTCCGGGTGTGCTGATGGCCGCGCCGCTGGTCTGGTACCAGCTGCGGTCGGGCAACGGGTGGGGCCTGCTGGCCGACCCCGGCTTGACGTGGCCGGGCGCCCAGGCCGGCGCCGATGCAGCGGGGCGGGCGCTGCTGGCCGCCGGTATCCCGACCCCCGACCTGATCGGCTGGGTCGGACTCCTGCCCGGGCCCACGTGGTGGGTGCCGCTCCTCGCTGCGCCGGTCGCCCTCCTGGCGCTGATGGCGCCGCTCACCCAGCGCTGGGCGGCCGGCATCGCCCTCCTGGTGATCGCGGCGCTCGGGGTGGCGACCGCGTTCGCCGCCGTCGGCGTGTCCGTGGCGTTCGCGCAGTCGCTCGCCGTGCCCCTCTGGCCCGGCGCCGGCCTGAGCCTGGCGTGGCTCGGAGCCCTCGGCGGAGCGCTCGTGGCTCTCGACATCGGTCTGGCGCCCCGCGTGGCCGCCGCGCGCACCGTCGCCGCGCTGACCGTCATGCTGGCGCTGGCCGTGCTGGCGATGCCCGCGCTGACCTCGATGGCGAGGGGGACCTCGCTGCTGACGAACGGGCCGGCGAGCACCCTGCCGGCGTACGTGAGCGCCGCCGGTCGAGAGGATCCCGATGTCGGGACCATCGTTCTGACGCCCCAGAACGACGGGGGTGTGTCGTCGCGGATCGTCTGGGGCGGGAGCGAGACCTTGGACGGGCAGGCGACGATCATCTCGTCGCGCACCGCTGAGACCGCCGCGGACCGGGAGGTCGCGACGGTCACCGCCAATCTGGTGACCTCCGCCGCGGACGACGTCGTCGGCGACCTCGCCTCGCTCGGTGTGAGCTTCGTGCTGTTGGC
Organism: Microbacterium sp.; assembly: GCA_035630115.1. Lineage (GTDB taxonomy): Bacteria > Actinomycetota > Actinomycetes > Actinomycetales > Microbacteriaceae > Microbacterium. The sequence continues at coordinate 59,232 of DASQLG010000109.1, forward strand.
GCCCGCCGCGCAACCCGAGTCCGAGGGCGCCCGGGCGTTCCGGCTCTCGGCGGGGACGGCGCTGGATCAGCGCGACGGGCTCGATGCGGTCGGGGTGACCGACAAGGGCGTGCTGTGGCGGGTGACGCAGGAGGTCGAGCCGAGGGCGACCGCACCGGCATCCGCGCGCGATCTGGCCAGGTCGATCGCCTTCCTCCAGATCACCGCCGTCGTGGTGGCGCTGCTGCTGGCGATCCCCACGGCCGCGTCTCGACGCGAGGCCCGACGCAGTGCCCGGGTCGTCGGGCCGCACTGGCAGGAGGGCCGATGACCGATCGCCGTGTGTTCCGCTGGGCCACCACCAGCGCGCGCCTGCTGGCCGGCACGCTCGTCGCGGTGGCGTTCGTGGTCGCGGTCGTGACGGCCGTCTCGGTGCCGTGGCCGACCGTGGCACGCCAGCCGGTCGCCGTCGCTGCCACTCCGGCGCCCTCCGCCAGCGTGCTCGTGTGCACCGGGGGTCTGCTGGCGCTCGGCCGTGAGACCGAGGACGTCAGTCGCATCGTGACCGCCGCTGCGCAGACCGTGACCAGCGGGGTGACTGCCGGCGCCCCGGCACCGTCGACTCTGCCCCTGACCCCGCCCACGCCCGACGGCACCGACCCGGCGGTCTCGGTGATCGCCGAACCCGTCGACGGCGCGCACGCGGATCTCGCCGCATCCGGGTCCTCCACGGTCAGCGCGGACGACCTGCGCGGCTTCGCGGCCTCGGCATGCCGCCCCGCCCTCATGGAGTCGTGGCTCGTCGGCGGCTCCGCCACGACCGGTGCGGCGGATGTGGTGCTGCTCGCCAACCCGGGCACAGTCCCGGCCACGGTGCAGCTCACCGTGTACGGGGCGAGTGGTCCGGAGGTTCCCGCGGGCGGCAGTGATCTGGTCGTGGCCCCTGGGGAGCAGCTCGTCGTGCCGCTGGCGGGCCTTCTGCTGGGCGAGGAGAGTCCGGTCATCCGCGTCACGGCCGCCGGTGCGCCGGTGCAGGCCGCGCTGCAGGCGAGCATCACGCGCACCCTGCTGCCCGGCGGCGTGGACCAGGTCGGTGCGATCGCGGTCTCCGATCCGGTGCAGACCGTCCCCGGTGTCACTGTGACGCAGAATCCGGGTGCCGAGGGTGCGTCGGATGCTGCGACCGTGGTGCGCATCCTCGCGGCGAACGCCGACACGACGGCGACGGTCACGGCGGCGCCGATCGGCGCGTCGCAGCAGTCGTCGGCTCCGATCACGGTGCCGCTCGCGGCGGGGGTGCCGACCGAGGTCGAACTGGGCGGTCTTGCGGTGGGTCAGTACACGATCGAGGTCTCCGCCGGCGCGCCGGTGCTGGCGGCGGTCTGGCAGACGACCGGATTCGGCGAGGGATCGGACTTCGCGTGGTACACCTCGGCTCCGCCCGTGGAAGCGCCGAGTCTGTTCGCCACCCCTCCCGGGCCGGTGCCCGTGCTCACGCTGGCCAATCCCACCGGCGAACCCCTGACGGTCGCCGTCGACGCAGTGGACGGATCGTTCACGACGGACGTGACGGTCGCGCCCGGGTCGAGCGCGAACGTGCGACTGACGGCGCGGACCGTGTACCTGCTGGATGCCGGGGGTGGCGGCATCCGCGCCGGCGTCTCGCAAAGCGGCGACGGAGCGCTCGCGGGCTTCCCGGTGTGGTCATCGGATGCCGCGGCCCAGCAGATCACGGTCTACCCGTGACCGCTAGAAGAATCTGAATCTCTCCGGCCCCAGGTCCCACGGGTCGCGGTCGAGGTACTCGGCCGCGGCACGGAACACGCTGCTCTCGACCATCATCCGCCGGTGCAGGTCATCGTCGCGGTGCAGGTGGCTCAGGCGCTCGATCGGCAGACGGTAGAGGATGATCCGCTTCTCGTCGGTGAGTGCACGCCACCGGGGGATGCCGTCGTCATCGGCCGTGGGCGGCATGTCGCCGACTTCGAAGCTGACGTCGCGCAGTTCGGGCCACGCCGAACGGAGGAACTCCGCAGCGGTGCCGACCGCGAGGTCGAACCGATCGACGCGGGTCTCGAGCGGTGGCAGAGGCGGCCGCACGATGGGGCTGCGGCCCTCGCGGCCGTGGCGGCCGTGGCGGGTCGGGCGTCGGGGCGGCGACGCCGTCTCCCTGCTCCTGCGCCACGCCATGCGTCCCATCCTAGGATCACCCTCCTGGGCGCGGCACCGCGCCGATCGCACGACGGCTGGATAGCGTGGAGCCGATGCGCGAGAGACTCTGTTCGAAAGTGGGATGCGCCCGTGAGGCCGTCTCCACCTTGACGTACGACTACCCCGATCAGATGGCGGCGCTCGGTCCGCTGGGTGCGGGGGGCGACCCGCACGCACACGATCTCTGCGCCATCCACACCGACCGGCTGTCGATGCCGCGAGGATGGGTCGTCGTCCGCCACGAGACGATCTCTCAGCGCTAGCGTCGCGGGTCCAGCCAGGTCTGAGAGAATGGCGGGATGAGCACAGATCTGAGCGCCGCCGTCGTCCACGAGTCCCGCGCCGCCGAGCACCGACCCCTCGAGCACCACGTCGCCGACCTCTCACTGGCAGAGTCGGGTCGACACCAGATCCGGCTGGCCGAGAACGAGATGCCCGGCCTCATGGCCCTGCGCGAGGAGTTCGGCCCCACGCAGCCTCTCGCCGGGGCGCGCATCGCCGGCTCGCTGCACATGACCGTGCAGACCGCCGTGCTGATCGAGACGCTCGTGGCACTCGGCGCGCAGGTCCGGTGGGCCAGCTGCAACATCTTCTCCACGCAGGACGAAGCGGCTGCCGCCGTCGCCGTCGGCCCGACCGGCACAGTCGATGCGCCCGCCGGCGTTCCGGTGTTCGCGTGGAAGGGCGAGACGCTCGAGGAGTACTGGCAGTGCACCGACCGCATCTTCGACTGGTCGGCCGAGGGCTTCGCGGGGCCCAACCTCATTCTCGATGACGGCGGAGACGCCACGATGCTGGTGCACAAGGGCGTCGAGTTCGAGCGCGCAGGCGCGGTGGCGGATGCCGCGGCCGGCGACCCCGCCGAGTACCGCATCGTCCTGGCCACCCTGCGCGCGAGCCTCGCCCGGGATCCCCAGCGCTTCACCCGCCTCGCGGAGGACCTCATCGGCGTGACCGAGGAGACGACGACCGGTGTCCACCGGCTCTACGAGCTCGCGGCATCCGGCGATCTGCTCTTCCCCGGGATCAACGTCAACGACTCGGTGACCAAGTCGAAGTTCGACAACAAGTACGGCATCCGTCATTCGCTCCCCGACGGCCTGAACCGCGCGACCGATGTGCTGATGGGCGGAAAGGTCGCTTTCGTCGTCGGATACGGCGACGTCGGCAAGGGCGCCGCCGAGGCGCTGCGCGGCCAGGGCGCGCGCGTGATCGTCGGCGAGATCGATCCGATCTGCGCGCTGCAGGCCGCGATGGACGGCTACCAGGTCGCCCGTCTCGAGGCGGTGATCGGCGACATCGACATCGTCGTCACGGGGACCGGCAACAAGGACGTCGTGACCGTCGAGCACCTGCAGGGGCTCAAGCACCTCGCGATCGTCGCCAACGTCGGCCACTTCGACAACGAGATCGACATGGCCGGGCTCGAGCAGCTCGCCGGCGCCGAGGCGATCGAGATCAAGCCGCAGGTGCACGAGTGGCGGCTTCCGAACGGACGCAGCGTGCTCGTGCTGAGCGAGGGCCGGCTGATGAACCTCGGCAATGCCACGGGGCACCCGTCGTTCGTGATGAGCGCCTCGTTCACCAATCAGGTGCTCGCCCAGCTCGAGCTGTTCACGAATATCGAGGCTTACCCGGTCGGCGTCTACACGCTGCCCAAAGCACTCGACGAGAAGGTCGCGCGCCTGCACCTCGGTGCCCTCGGAGTCGAGCTGACCGAGCTCACCCCCGAGCAGGCCGACTACATCGGCGTGCCGGTGGACGGTCCTTACAAGCTCGATCACTACCGGTACTGAGGCGCTCCGGCCGCGCTTCGTCAGCGGGCCGGGAACCCGCGCGGGACGCCGGATGCCGTCGCCGTGAGCGCCGCGACGCGCTGCAGCTCCAGCTGCAGCGCGCGCAGCTCGCGGTCGCGCCGGACGGCGACCACCGCCCGCAGGAACGTCTCGCCGTCCACGGGGGGAACCGGTGAGACGTGTGCGGACGTCTCCGCGGCGAGCGAGGCCGCCAGGCGCGCTCGCGCCGCCGGCTGCATGTCATCGGCGCTCTGCACGAACTGCGCGATGCGCCGCGTGAGCCGGTCGGGCAGTCGCGCGACATCGGCGATCGTCGCCCATGCGGCCAGAGCGGGCGGCACCGGCGGTGCCGGCGGGGGCAGGCGCGGCGTCCGGGTGCGCTCGGAGTACGTGCCCGCCATCAGATCCCCCAACCGCTGCGCCCGGGGCGTGAACGCCCCGACCAGCGCTGCCACCGCGCCGACGGTCAGCCAGATCTCGAAGACTCCGACGAGCGCGCGGATGAAGGCGTGACGGAACCCCGATGCGCCGCCGTCGGTCCGGACGATCCTCCCGCCCACGGCGAGCCTGCCGAGGCTGCGGCCGCGCGTCATGGTCTCGACCGCCGTCGGGATGACCACCATGACCGTCGCCAGGATCGTGACGGTGAGGATCGGCAGCGCCACGACATCGACGACGCTCTGACCGATCAGCCACGAGGTCACCAGCGCGAAGACGATGAACACCGCGATGCCCAGGAGCACGTCGATCAGCGTGCCGAGCGCGCGCAGGAAGAATCCGACGGGCTGCACGTCCAGCGCGACCGCTTCACCGGTCAGCACCTCGTCCTGCTGGATCCCGATCACCCGAGCGGCAGCGGCGGCGGAATCCTGAGCGGGCATGGGCATGGGTACAGTAAATCAAATGGACCTCGACGCCCTCGCCGCAGCGCGGCGCGACGAGTGGGCCCGGCTCGACGAGCTCAGTCGCACGCGGCGTCTGACCGGGTCCGAGGTCGACGAACTCGTCACGCGCTACCGCGCGGCATCCGCCGATCTGGCCGACATCAAGACCTCTGCCGGCCGCACCGCTCAGGGCGACCACGTCTCGACCATGCTGGCGCGGGCGCGCCTGCGCCTGACCGGCACCCCGGAGAACGTCGCCCGGCAGATCCCGCGGTTCTTCGCACTGCAGCTGCCCGCGGCGCTCTACCGGGTGAGGTGGACGACGTCGGTGATCGCGGTCGTCTTCATCGCGGTGGTCGCGGTCGTGGCGTTCTGGGTCTCCGGCGATCCGGCACTGGTCGCCTCGCTCGGCAGCCGGGCGCAGCTCGAGTACTACGCCGAGAACCAGTTCACCGACTACTACAGCGAGAACCCCGCCGCGGTGTTCGCCGGCACCGTGTGGACCAACAACGCCTGGATCGCCGCCCAGTGCGTGCTGTTCGGCATCACCGGGGTGTGGCCGGTCATGGTCCTCGTTCAGAACGCGGTGGGAGTGGGCACGGCCGCAGCCGTCATGCTCGCTTTCGACCGGGGCGACATCTTCCTGCTGTTCATCCTCCCGCACGGCCTGCTCGAGATCACCTGCATCTTCGTGGCGGCGGCGGCAGGACTGCACATCTTCTGGGCGTGGGTCGCGCCGGGTCGGCGATCGCGCGGAGAGGCGCTGGCTGCGGCCGGCCGGTCACTCGCGACGATCGCGGTGGGCCTGATCATCGCGCTCGCCGTCTCCGGAGCGATCGAGGGCTTCGTCACGGCTCAGCCCTGGCCGTGGCCGATCAAGATCGGCATCGGCGCCCTCGCTCTGGCGGCATTCGTCTTCTACATGGTCTTCGTCGGCGGGCGCGCGTACCGACGAGGCGAGACCGGCGACCTCACGGAGTACGAGGCCGGCACCCCCACCCTCGTCGCGGGCTGAGCACCCGCGGCCGGGATCGTCGACGTGCCCTGGATGCAGGTGACACGCCGGGCGCGAGCCTGCATACAGCGCAAGTACCTGTTCTCGCGTGCGAAAGGGTCGGCCGCCGAAGCGGCCGACCCTTCCGAGAGAGTGAGCTCAGCGCTTCTGGGTGCCGTCGAAGAGGGCGCGGTACGCGAAGCCGGCAATCAGGGCGCCGACGATCGGGAACACGATGAACACCCAGACCTGGCTCAACGCGAGTCCGCCGCCGTAGACCGCGCTTGCGATCGAGCGGGCGGGGTTCACCGAGGCATTGTCGATCGGGATGATCGCCAGGTGGATGAGCACCAGGGTCAGGCCGATCGCGAGCCCTGCGAAGTTCGACCCTCGGGTCGAGTGGGTCACTCCGAGGATCACGATGACGAACAGGGCGGTGAACAGCACCTCGACGACGATCGCCGCGCCGAGGCCGAATCCGCCCGGGGACAGTTCGTCGTACCCGTTGCTGGCGAAGCCGCCGTCCTGGGCGTTGATGAGCCAGCCCTCCGGACCGAACAGCCCGATCAGGACGACGAGGGTCGTGGCGATGACACCGCCGACGAGCTGGGCGATGATGTAGGGGATCACGCCCTTCCACGGGAAGCGGCCCGCGGCGGCGAGGCCCAGAGTGACGGCGGGGTTGAAGTGCCCGCCCGAGATGGGGCCGAACGCGTACGCGCCCGCGATGACGGTGATGCCCACCGCGAGCGAGACGCCGACGAATCCGACGCCCTTGTTGGCGGCCTCGGTTCCCTCGCCGAAGCCGGCGGCGAACAGCGCGGTGCTGACCACGCCGAGCACGAGCAGAAGGGTGCCGAACGCCTCGGCGACGAGGGTGGCCGCGGTCGACGGGCCGGCTGGGGTGTCCACCGGGGTGTGGTGCAGATCGGTGGGCGCGACGGGCTTGTCAGGACGCGGGTCGCTCGTGGCGGGGGTGTGGTCGAGCTCGGTCGGCTCGACGGGCTTCTCAGGACGAGGGTCGGTCATGACTCGAGGCTCCTTCAGTTGATTTCGAGGCGGATTGTCCACCCCGCGAGAGCCTAGAGCATGCTCAGCAATTTCCCAGGTAGCAGGTGCGGCAAGGCGCGGATGCCGGAAATCCGGCGTATGCGCCGGGTCGGAGTGCACGCGAGTCAGAGCCGGCCGGTCGCCTTGAGCTCGAGGTAGCGGTCGGCGATGCGTGGCGGCAGCGCCTCCGCGTCGGCGGCGATCGCCTCGGCTCCGGCTCGGCCGATCGCCGCCGCGACCTGCAGGGCGTCACGCGCGCCGCGCTCGGCGGCGGCTGCGCGGTACACGGCCACGGCATCGCGGTGCTCTCCCGGTTCCGGGTCGGCCGGGCTCACGCGCCCGGAGGCTCCGCGCGGCGCGCCAGCGCCGAGCGGAGGGGGCGTGGGGACCGTGACTGTCCCGACCAGGACGTGCGCGCGTCGTGACAGGGCAGGGAGCGACCCCAGGAAGCCCCGCGCCGCCTCGGGTGCGTCCTGCGCCGTCAGCAGCACGACGAGTGACGGCCGCGATGTCAGCGCGCGGACCTGGGCGAAAGCGGCATCCCAGTCCGTGTCGATCAGCTGCGGCTCTACCGGCGCCATCGCATCCACGAGCGCGGGCAGGAGCGCGGGCCCGTCCACGCGCGTGACCCGGGCGCGCGCAACGCGGTCGAACATCAGCAGGTGCGTGTGGTCGCCCGCTCGGGTGGCGAGGGCGGCCAGCAGGAGCGCCGCCTCCATCGCGGCATCCAGTCGCACGCCGTCGCCGACCCGGGCGGCGGCCGTGCGTCCGGTGTCGATCACGATCACCACGTGGCGGTCGCGCTCCGGCCGCCACGTGCGGAGCATCGTGGTGCCGGCGCGAGCCGTCGCCCGCCAGTCGATCGAGCGCACGTCGTCGCCGCGCACGTACTCGCGCAGGCTGTCGAACTCGGTGCCCTGCCCTCGCACCTGCACGCTCGTGTTGCCGTCCAGCTCGCGCAGGCGAGCCAGGCGTGACGGCAGGTGCCGGCGCGACGTGAAGGGCGGCAGCACCCGCAGCGTGCCGGGTGCGGAGAGCCGCGCCTGCCTCCCGGCCATCCGCAGCGGCCCGTCCGAGCGGACGACGACGAACTCCGAGCGCAGCTCACCCCGGCGGCGGGGGAGCAGCCGCACGACGAGCCGCCGCCGCTCGCCGGCGGGCAGGTCGATCACCGCTCGGTCCGCGGGCGCGCCTGCGGTCGGCTGCCAGGCATCGCGAACCCTCCCGCGGATCCGGCGCTCGCCCGTATTCTGCAGCCACAGCTCCGTCTCGACCCCCTGACCGAGGAGAGCCCGGCGCGGGATCCGCCGCTGCACGTGGATGCGGCGCGGGTCGGCCGCGGAAGCGGCATCCGCGAACGCCGCCACTGCGCACACCACGATCCAGCCGGCGGCCGCGATCCAGGCGTCGACGCCGGCGATCGCCAGCAGCACGACGGGCACGGCGCCGAGGGCGACGAGCAGGGGAAGGCGGCCGGTGATGTACAAAGGTCTCCTGACTGGTTCGGATCTCGATACGCTCGCTGACGCTCGCTACTCGATCTTGACCCGATCCGCATCAACGCGGGCTGCGCTCGCATTGATCCGGATCGCGTCAAATGGGAACGCGGGTCTGCTGCAGCACGGAGCCCAGCACGGCGTCGACCGAGACGCCCTCGAGCTCGGCGTCGGGCCGAAGCCGCACGCGGTGGCGCCACGTGGGCACGAGCATGGTCTGCACGTGGTCGGGCGTGATCGCCGGGTAGCCGCCGAGCCACGCCCACGCCTTGGCCGCGGCCAGCAGCGCGGTCGTGGCGCGGGGGCTGACACCCAGTTGCACGGACGGGCTTCGGCGGGTCGCCTGGGCGAGGTCGACGACGTAGCCGAGGACGTCGTCGGCGACCGTGACGGATGCCGCGGCGCGCTGCGCCGCGCGGATCTCGTCGGCGGTCACCGCCTGGCGGAGCCCCGCAGCCGCGAGGTTGCGCGGGTCGAAGCCGTCTGCGTGCCGGCGCAGCACCGCGAGTTCGGCGTCCCGCGCCGGGATGTCGACGATGAGCTTGAGCAGGAAGCGATCGAGCTGGGCTTCGGGCAGCGTATAGGTGCCCTCCTGCTCGATCGGGTTCTGCGTCGCGGCGACCAGGAACGGCTCGGGCAGCGGGCGCGTCACGCCGTCGGTCGAGACCTGGCGCTCCTCCATCGCCTCCAGCAGGGCCGACTGGGTCTTGGGCGGGGTGCGGTTGATCTCGTCGGCCAGCACCACGTTCGTGAACACCGGACCCTCGCGGAACTCGAACTCCCCGGCGCGTGCGTCGTACACGAGCGAACCCGATACGTCGCCGGGCATCAGGTCGGGCGTGAACTGGATGCGCTTCGTGTCGAGTCCGAGCGCTCCGCTGAAGGCCCGGACGAGGAGGGTCTTCGCGACACCGGGGACGCCCTCCAGCAGCACGTGACCGCGCGCGAGCAGGGCGATCAGCAGTCCGGTGACGGTGCCGTCCTGCCCGATAACGGCCTTGCCGACCTCCAGGCGCACGCGGTTCATCGCCTCGCGGAGAGCCACATCGTCGGGTGCGCTGCGCTCGGGCTCAGGGGTGCCTTGCGGTTCGTGCGGAGTGGGGTCGGTCATCGGCTGTTCCTTTCGGGACGCACGTTGTTCGGACGCACACTCGCGTGCACGGCCTCCTCGAGAACGCGCAGCCTTTGGTCGAGGGCGACCAGCTGTGCGTCGGTATGGGGGAGTTCGTCGATCAGGATGCTGCGGACCGCGCCGCGGTCGACGCGGGTTCGGGCAGCCGCCGCATCCGCGATCTCCTCGGCCGAGGCCGTGGGTCCGAGTCCCAGCATCCGTCCCAGGCGGCTGAGCGTTCCGATGCGCAGCTGGTCGGCCGCATGGAGGGCGTCGCGTGCCTGGGCGTACAGCCTGCCCCGCCCCTCGGTCGTCTCCGCGGCGCGCACCGTGACCGGCAGCTTCTCGGCCACGAGCGGTCCGAAGCGGCGACCGCGCCAGATCCCCGCGGCGATTCCCGCGACCAGCAGCAGCACGATGACGGGGCTCACCCACGGCGGCGTCAGCTCGCCGAGGGTCGGATCGCCCGCAGGCAGATCGGTGTCGCCGATGCCAGGCATGTACCAGACGAGAGTGGGATGCCGCCCCAGGATGTTCGCGGCCAGTGCAGCGTTGCCGCCCTCGGCGAGATGCTCGTTCGTGAACAGCGCGCGAGAATCGACCGCGACGACGCGGGCGTCGTCCTGCTCGGTGACGAGGAGCCCGTACCCGCCGCCGGTGGGATAGCAGGCGACCGTCTGCGCACCGGGCAGATAGATGGCACCCGGCGTGATCGCTCCGGCGCGATCGGCTTCGGCAAGCTCGCAGTCCGGGTCCACCGCGCTGCCGGGGCCCACGCCGTGCGTGGTCGCGCCGGGCAGGAGGAGCCGCAGGGTGCGGGCGCGCGGGTCGAGGAGGACGACGTCGCGTGCGGCATCCGTCACCGCGATCAGGGCGTCGTCCGAGAGGGCGGGCGCATCGGCGATGGCCAGCGTCGCGGTCCCTTCGGCGAGGGCCGCATCGGCGGCCGCGCGGTCGCGCACCACGACGACATCCACGCCGTGCTCGCGCAGGATCTCGGCGAGAGCCCTGGTTCCCGACGGTCCGGTCGATTCCGGATCGAGCGCGTCGCGCTGGGTCCACTCCCCGATGCCCCCGAGCACCGACCCGGCGATGCCGACTCCGATGAGCGCCACCGCGATCACGACCCATGTCGTCACTCTGCGTCGTCGACCGGGCGGGGCCGGGGGTGCGGCGGCCTCGGTGATCGACGCGGTCACGGTGCAACCCTCACGAGTTCGCCCCCGACAGCTCGTGCAGCACCGGTCGCGTCGCGGTGACGGTGTCGTCCACGGCGGCGATCCGCCGGTACAGCTCCTCCGTCCCCGGCCGCCGCAGATACCGGACGTCGTCGAAGGCCGCGGCAGCCGACTCGAGTTCGTCCGCCGACGCGGGGAAGCCCCGCGCGGCGGCGCGCGCGAAGGCGTGCACCGTGGCCCCCGGCGGAGTGTCGACGGCGCCGCGTTCGACCAGTCCGCGTGCGAGCGCGCGGAAGCGCAGCACGATCGCCGCGTCCCACTCCCCCTTCGCGGCGCGGGATGCGGCGTCCCGGCGCAGCTCGGCAGCGCTGCGCTGCTCGTCGACGCCGAACAGGTCGGCGCCCGGCCGCGCCCGGCCGGTCGCGCGCGGCACGCCCCACACCAGGAAAGCTGCGGCGATGACGAGGACGACCACGATCGCCGCGATGAGCGCGACCCACGGACCCCAGTCGCCGGAGAGCTGCGTGCCGAACAGCGACTCGATGAACTCGGCTACGGCCTGCGCGATGCGGTCGAGCGGCGTGGGCTCGGCGGCTGCGTAGGCGGGCTCGGAGAGCTCTCGCTCCGCCCATTCGCGCGCCTCGTCGCCATCCGGGGTCAGCGGCGGCACCGCTGCGCCGAGGCGGGGGAGGGCGCCGGCTACGACCACGGCGATTCGGGATCGACCGCGTCGCCGGACGCGCCGGGTGCGGTCCACCGGTCTGGCGCGGCGGGAGGCTCGTCTTTGCGCACCGGCGGTGGCGGTGGCGGCGGTGGGGGCGCCGCGTACGGCGGAGGAGCAGGATGAGGCGGGCCCGAGGGGTAGCCCTCCTGCTGCGGCGCGTACCCCTGCTGCGGAACGAATCCGGGCTGCGGCGCGAATCCGGGTTGCGGGGTGTATCCGGGCTGCGGAGTGTATCCGGGTTGCGGGGCGAATCCGGGTTGCGGGGTGTACGCCTGTCCCGGGTACGCCTGACCCGGATGCGGGTAGGCCGGGGGATGACCCGGCCCGGCCGGATAGCCCGGCGCCGGGTACGCCACAGGACGTGGGGCGATCACGCGGCCGATGTTCTCCTGATAGGGATCCGCGAGGCCGACGCCACCGGCATCCCGCCGCTCGATGTAGGTCAGCAGATCGATGTCGAGGCCTTCGCGGCGCATGCGGCAGTCGATGTAGATGATCGCGGTCGCCGTCGCCTGCACCACGACGGCCACTGACTGGATGAGGAGGGTCACCACCTGCGTCAGCACGACGGCGACCACGATTCCGATGATGGCGCTCGGATCGGGGTCGCCTGTCGGGGCGATGATCGTCGTCAGGCCGGTCGTCAGGAACGAGAACGGGATGCTGACGACCTGTGCGATCGCGCCGAAGACGAGCGAGATGAGCACGATGATCCCGAGCGCCGGCCAGAAGCGTCCGCGGATGAGCGTCCATGACCGGCCGATCGCGCCGCGGATCGTCGCGTGTTCGAGGATGATCGCGGCCGGCACGAGCAGCAGCTTCGTGGTGAGCCACAGTGTGAGGGGGATCGCGGCGAGGATGACGAGAACCGTGAGGCCCACCGCCACGGGCAGCGCCGCGAAGCCGATCGCGATGATCGCGCCGGCGACGACCGCGATCAGCAGGGTCGCAGCCAGCGCGAGCAGGAACGAGTAGCCGATCAGCCGCCAGAGCACCGGCTTGACCTGCTGCCAGACGGCACGCAGCGTGAGCTTCTCGGCGACGGCGGCGTGCGCGACCTCGGTCACGACCACTCCCTGCACGATCACCGCGAGCGCCCCGGCGGCGAGCCCGAGGACGATGCCGGCGATGGCGGTGAGGGCGATCGATCCGGCCATCACCGCATCGAACTCGTCGGTTCCGGGACTGAGCGTGTCCAGCCGGGTGAACGATGCGGCAGCGACCGCGCCGACGCCGAGGAGGACGAGCAGATACGCGGCGGTCTGCACGCACAGCGCGAAGCCGAGCAGCACGCGCGGATTCTGCCGCAGGGCGGCGAACGAACGGCCGAGAATCATGCCGAACGTGAGCGGTCGGAGCGGGATGATCCCTGGGCGGGATGCCGGCGTCCAGGCCGGATAGGCGGTCACGGATGCCCTCCTCGTGCAGTCTGATCCCCTTCTGGGGCTCCGCCCCAGACCCCCGGCTCGCTGACGCGCGCCAGGCGGGCTGAGAGTCCCTATCGTGTCACACCGCGCCGGCGCGCCCTCCGCCCCGCGGCGGGCGCTCGGCGGGTGTTCGGCGTGCCCACAGCGCGGTCCACTACTCTGTGGGGAGCGCACGGGGACGCGCGAGAAGCGCCGTGCCCCCGGCCGGACGCAAAGGACGTAACGCGCGAGATGACATCACGCATCCTGGTGGTCGACGACGACACCGCCCTCGCCGAGATGATCGGCATCGTGCTGCGCACGGAGGGGTTCGAGACGGTGTTCTGCGCCGACGGTTCCAAGGCGGTCGACATCTGGCGCACGGAGCGTCCGGACCTCATCCTGCTCGACCTCATGCTGCCCGGAATGGACGGCATCGAGATCTGCAACCGGGTGCGGGCCGAGTCCGGGGTGCCGATCATCATGCTCACCGCGCGCACCGACACCGCCGATGTCGTGAAGGGTCTCGAATCCGGCGCCGACGACTACATCGTCAAGCCCTTCAACCCGAAGGAGCTCGTCGCCCGGATACGCACCCGCCTGCGGCCCGCGGCGCAGTCGGTCAACGAGACGCTGCGCATCGGCGACCTCACGGTCGACGTCGCCGCACACGAAGTGCGGCGCGACGACGCCCCGATCGCATTGACCCCCCTCGAGTTCGAGCTGCTGGTCGCCCTGGCCTCCAAGCCCCAGCAGGTCTTCTCCCGCGAGATGCTGCTCGAACAGGTCTGGGGCTACCACTACAAGGCAGACACGCGGCTCGTGAACGTCCACGTCCAGCGCCTGCGCGCGAAGGTCGAGCTCGACCCCGACAACCCCAAGATCGTCACGACAGTGCGCGGAGTCGGCTACCGCGCCGGCGCCGTGGTGTGAGGCCCGGATGCCTCCCGCGAGGGCGGTCGCGGCATCCCGCCCACGTCTGACGGCATGGCGCGACTGGCGCTCGTGGCCGGACAGCCTCGCGAACCTGTGGCGGCGCTCACTGCGGTTCCGCACGATCCTGGTGACGCTCGCACTCACCGCTCTCGCGATCCTGGTGGCCTGCATCTGGATGGCCTTGGCCGTGCAGAACAACCTGTTCCAGGATCGCAAGGATCAGGTGCTCGCCGACTCGCGGCGTGCGACGGATGCGGCGCAAGCCACGCTCGACGCGGCAGCCGTGCAGGGCGACAGCATACAGATCCAGAACCTCTGGCGAGGAGTGCAGGACACGCTCGCCGAGCAGTCCGCGAGCGACATGATCGCCGCCTTCCGCATCGACCGGTCACCCTCGCAGCTCGCGCCGCAGAACTTCAACACCCTCGGCCTGACCGAGGAGGTCATCTCCGTCGGCATGCGCGAAGCGGTGCAGTCCGACCCCGAGCAGCAGTGGTGGCAATCCGTCGCGCTCGACCGCGCGGACGTCCAGGTGCCGGGCATCATCGTGGGGCAGCAGCTCCAGGTGCCGGACTTCGGAGGATACGAGCTCTACCTGGCGTACGACCTGGGCAGCGCGTCCCAGACGCTCGGTTTCGTGCAGGCGACACTCTGGATCGTCGGCATCTCGCTCGTCCTCCTCATCGGCGCCATCTCGTGGTTCGTCCTGAGGTCGGTCACGATCCCGATCGGTGAGGCCGCCGACACGAGCGCCAAACTGGCCTCCGGCGAACTCGGCGTGCGTCTGCCCGTGCGGGGCGAGGACGAGCTCGCGACGCTCGGCCGCTCGTTCAACGCGATGGCCGACAGCATCGAGTCGCAGATCAAGGAGCTGGCCGACCTGTCGCTGGTGCAGCAGCGGTTCGTCTCCGACGTCTCGCACGAGCTGCGGACGCCGCTGACGACCATCCGCCTGGCAGCCGACATGATCAACGATCAGCGGGCCGACTTCGACCCGGCCACGGCGCGGGCGGCGGAGCTGCTGAACGCGCAGGTCCAGCGCTTCGAGACCCTGCTGACCGACCTGCTGGAGATCAGCCGCTACGACGCCGGATCGGTGCAGCTCGAGCTGGAGCCGACGAGTCTCGCCCACCTCGCCGAAGACGTGATCGGATCGATGCACCAGCTCGCCGAGCAGCACGGGACCGACATCCGCTTCGTCGCGCCCGGGGGATACTCGCCGGTCGAGATGGATCCGCGACGCGTGCGCCGGGTCGTGCGCAATCTGCTCGGCAACGCGATCGAGCACGGTGAGGGGCGGCCGATCGTCATCACGGTCGACAGCGACCAGCAGGCCGTCGCGATCGGCGTGCGGGATTTCGGACTCGGGATGAAGCCGGAAGACGTCGAGCGCGTCTTCGACCGCTTCTGGCGCGCCGACCCGTCGCGCACACGCACGATCGGGGGAACCGGCCTCGGGCTGTCCATCGCCCTCGGTGATGCACGCCTGCACGGCGGCGAGCTCGCCGTGTGGTCCGATCCCGGGCGCGGCTCGAACTTCGTGCTCACCCTCCCGCGCCAGGGCGGGCGCCTCACGACCCCCTCGCCCATCCCCGCCGATCCGGGCGAGGATTCGATCGCGGGGGTGGACGACCTCGGGCTCACGCAGCCGATCGAAGTGCTGACGCTGGACTCGTCGACGGATGCCGCGACGAGCAGGGGTGCATCGTGAACCCTCGGCGCAGCATCCTGTCGGCCCTCCTCGTGGTTGCGGCGCTCGTCCTCTCCGCGTGCGCCGGCCTCCCGGTGAGCGGGTCGGTCAACCCGGGCATGGCGGCGGGGGAGGATGCCGGCTCGCCGGAGTTCCTTTTCCGTCCCGACGAGCCGCAGCCCGGCGCGACGCCCGAGCAGATCGTCGACGGGTTCATCCGCGCCGGCTCCGGCCCCGGTCCGGCGGCGAACTGGGAGGTCGCGCGGATGTTCCTCGCCCCTTCCATCAGGGAGTCGTGGAGGCCCGAGGCGAGCGTCACGATCGATCTGCCGGATGACCGTCAGCCCGTATCTCCGAGCGTGGGCGCGGTCGATCTGTCGCTGGTCGCGGTCGCCACCGTCGATGAGAACGGGGCGTATCAGCCCGATGCCGGGGTGACGCAGCTGTCGTTCCAGCTCGCCCAGCAGGACGACGGCGAGTGGCGGATCACGGAGGCGCCGGACGGGGTGGTGATCGATCGCGATGTCTTCGCGAATGTGTTCCACCGCTATTCGCTCATGTACTTCGACCCCTCATGGCAGTTCCTCGTGCCCGATGTCAGGTGGTTCCCGACGACGAACGCCGCAACGCGCATCGCCGATGCCCTCGTCGACGGAACGCCGAGCCGGTGGCTCGGCGAGTCGGTGCTGAACGCCTTTCCCGAGAGCGTGTCGCTGGCGCGCCCGTCCGTGCCGCTCGAATCGGGTATCGCGCAGGTGACCCTGAGTGCGGAGGCGCTCCTGGTCGAATCCACCACGCTCGACCGCATGCAGACCCAGTTGACTGCGAGCCTGGCCACGGCGGGAGTCTCCGGCGCGGAGATGTCCGTCGCCTCCACTCCGCTGCCCGCGGAGCCGGTCTCGACCCGGTCCACACGCGTGACGGGGCCGCCGCTCGTGCTCAACGAGGACGGCTTCGGATTCCTTGCGGGCGATGAGCTGACGCCGATTCCGGGCCTTTCGGAGACGATGGAACTCGTCGCTCCCGCGGCGATCCAGATGGCTCCCGATCGCGACTTCGCCGCGGTGCGGCTCGTCAGCGGGGGTGCGGCACGGGTGCCGGCGGAGGGCGACATCGCGGTCGTCGACTCCCGCGGCGGTCTGATCGACCCCAGCGCCGATCCGTTCGGGTACATCTGGAGCGTCCCCCGCGACCAGCCGACGGCGATCGAGGTGTTCTCGGCATCCGGTGAGCGCTTGGCGGTTTCGGACGCGTGGCCGGGCGCGACGCAGATCATCGCGATGGCCGTCTCGCGCGACGGGGCGAGACTGGCCGGACTGCTGGTCACCGGCGGCCGGTCCGAGGTCTGGATCGCCGGCATCGTGCGTGGCGCAGACAACGTGCCGTTGCGGATCGGGGAGGCCGTCCCGCTGGGCGCGCTCACCGGTTCCGGGGCCGGACTCGCGTGGATCGACGACACCACGGTGGGCGTACTGAGTGGCACCGCCGAAGGTCCCCTCTTCACGGAACAGCTCGTGGGCGGCCCCGCGACGACGACGGATGCGCCTCAGGGCGCGGCGTCCGTCGCCGGCGCGACCTCGATATCGACGGTCCGGCTGCGCACCGATGACGGATCGCTGTACGTCAAGCGCGGCGCGAACTGGCAGCGCACCACGAGCGGCATCGCGATCCTCGCCACGCAGCAGGGATCGCCCCAGTAATCCCTCCTCCCCAGGCGGCACCGCGGGGGGAGCGTCCACCGACTCGTCCGCCGCGGGGCACGGTGCGGGCGCACCGAGCCACCGTGGGGGATGAGCAGCGCGGACGGGGTCTTCTCGGTGCTGGGCGGCGCACTCGCCGAAGCCCTCGCGCTGGTGATCCCGGTCGCGTGCGCGGGCTGCGACGAGCCCGACGTCGCACTGTGCGAGGCCTGCGGCATCCTAGTGCGTCCGCGGGTGACGCGCAGCCCGGCCGGCGCTCCGGTCTGGAGCGGACTGGCCTTCGAGGGCGTTCCCGCGCGCGTCGTGCGCGCGCTCAAGGAGGACGGCCGCACGGGCCTGGCCCGAGACCTCGCGCCCGCGCTGCGGGCAGCCGTGGATGCGGCGGTGGCGGCTTCGCCCCGATCGGACGATCGCGTCGTGATGGTGCCGATCCCGACCTCTCGGGCGGCCTACCGGCGCCGCGGGTATCGTG
Organism: Microbacterium sp.; assembly: GCA_035630115.1. Lineage (GTDB taxonomy): Bacteria > Actinomycetota > Actinomycetes > Actinomycetales > Microbacteriaceae > Microbacterium. Next base: position 76,859 of record DASQLG010000109.1, read on the forward strand.
TGGCCGAACTGGTCGCCAGGCGCGCGGGGCTGCGCGTCACGCGGCTGCTCGAGACCGCCCGCACGACCGCCGACCAGCGCGGCCTCGACCGCGCCGCGCGCCGCCTCAACGTCGCAGGATCTCTGCGCGCTCGCGGTGCCGAGGGCGCGAGAGTGGTGGTGATCGATGACGTGGTCACGACCGGAGCGACTCTCGAGGAAGCCGTTCGCGCGCTCCGCGCGGGCGGCGCAGAGGTCATCGGCGCGGCGACGATCGCCGCCACCGCCCGCCGCGGGGCACCGAGGTGAATCATTGCGAACTCACACGTGACTATTGCGTGACACCGGGACACCACCGGACTAGCGTGGGCATGACAAGGCGACTCAGGGTCCGCCCTTGACCGGTGGACCGGAACAAGGAGGTCAGGGATGGAAACCAGCATCGTCGGCGTGGGAGTGGGTATCACAGATCGCTTCCGCTCGGTCGTCGAAGACAAGGCCGCCCGCATAGAGCACCTTGCGCCACGCGCTCAGCGAGTGGACATCAAAGTGACCCACCGCGCCTATCACAACGGCCGGATGGAGGACGACACGGTCGAGCTCACGCTCACCGGCAAGGGTCCCCTCGTCCGCGCCGAGGCGACGGATGCCGACAAGTTCGCCGCCCTCGATCTGGCGGTCGACAAGCTGTGCGAGCAGCTCCGGCGCGCGAAGGACAAGCGCGTCGATGCCCGCAACCACCCCCGCGGTGCGAAGTTCGTGAAGGGCAGCGGCGAGCTGTCCGGAATCGACGTGCAGCCGGCGTCCGTCGATGTCATGCGCGCGGTCGCCACCGGGGAGATCCCGATCATCACGGGCAACGAGGACGAGGCCGACTACACGCCGGTCGTCATCCGCACGAAGGAGTTCGAACCTGAGTGGATGGCGGTGGAGGAGGCCGTCGACCGGATGGAACTGGTCGGGCATGACTTCTTCCTGTTCATCGACGTCCGCACCGATCACCCGAGCGTCGTCTATCGACGCAAGGGCTGGGACTACGGCGTCATCTCGCTGACGACGCAGACCGCGCCGGTGGCGGTCGCGTAGACCCACCGCACGCAAGACGAGCGGGATGCCTCGCCGAGGCATCCCGTTCGTCTTGGCCTGCGCACAACCTCAGCCGTCGAAGAAGTCGCCGAGGAGGCTGCCGATCACCAATCCGCCGAGGATGCCGCCCATGCCGTCGCTCATGCCGCCACGGCGCCCGCCTCCGTACTGCGGGCCACCCCAGCCAGGGTCCTGCGGGCGGGAGGAGTCGATGTCACGCTGCGCGAGCTGGAGCGCCTCGCTCGCGAGAGCGCCGGCACGACGGGCGAGCCCCATCGCGTTCTCCCGGGTGTCTTCGTCGGCGGCGAGCGGCTCGGCATCTGTGCGGGTCCGCTCGGCCTCGGCCAGGCGGGTGCGCGCGTCGGCGCCGATCCAGCCGCGGTGGCCCGCGATGACGTTGCGGGCGACGGCGATCTGCCGGTCGGCGTCGTCGAGCGCGTGACGAACGTGTGCGACGGAGGGGATCGGGCGGGCGGCGCGCTCCCGCGCGACGGCGATCGCGGCATCCAGCCCCGTGTTGGCCTCGCGCAGCTGCGACAGCTCGGCGAACGGATCGGCCTTCACGCGGGCGGCGGGGAGGGCGGCGAGGGCCGCCTCGAGCGCCGCGACGGCGGCGGTGACCGCAGGAACCTGCGGCGCCTGCCGCGCGGCGACCAGATCGCCGCGCGAGTCGGCGATGACGTCGGCGAGCGTCGATTCGGCGCGAAGGGCCTCGATCTCGAAGTCCTCGACGCCGTCGACGATCGCTGCCGCTCGCCGGACCGCTTCGGTCGCCGTCTCGAGGGCGAGGTTCGCCTCTTCGCGTCGGCCGGCGTCGCGTCGACGAGCCGAGACATCCGCGCTGTGCGCGGCGAAGATCAGCAGCTGCTCGGCTTCGTCAGCCCCCTCGGAGACCTGACGCAGCGCGGACTCGCTGTAACGCAGCGCGAGCCGTTCGAGCGTGGAACGAGCGTGGGGGAGTCGCTCGTCGAGTGTCAGGATGTCGGCCCGGACCTGCGCGAGGATCTCCGGAGCGCGGCGCACGCGTTCGATGTCCTTCGCCAGGGCGCTGGTGCGGTCATCCAGCAGGTCGTCGGCCCATTCGCACAGCTGCGCGATCCGCGCGTTGCGCGTGCGCAGCTCGTCGGGGGTGTCCGGGATCTCGTCGTGATTGAGCTGGTTGAGGTGGAACGCCTCGCCCAGGTGCGTGCGCACCGCGGCCAGCGCGTCGCGCAGCTCCTTCGTCGCTCCCTCTCCGAGCTCGGCGATCGCGAAGTCCAGTTCATCCGTCGTCGTGCGGATGCGCTCGTCCACGGCGACGAGCGCCGTTCTCGCTCGTCGAGCGAGCTCGGCATCCTGCGCATCGAGCGCCGCCTGCTCCTCGCGTTTACGTCTGCCCCACAATCCAGCCATGAGTCGATCCTAGGTTCGCCGGGCGGAGGTGACTCCCGGGGTTCGCCGCGGGCGCAGAAGACCCCACGGGCACCAGGTCGACTTGCCCTGCATGTCGCGCGACACGTCGTGGCGCACCTGCGTATGCGGCAAGTCGACGGGAGGAAGCGGAGGCGGTGTCAGCCCGTGTGGCGAGGCTTGCGGGGCGGGCGGTCGTCGCCGCCGGAGCGGCGGGGGCCGCCGGTGTCGGGCCGCAGCTCGATGAGCTTGCCTGAGATGCGCGTGCCGGCGAGTCGGTCGAGCGTCTCGCGGGACAGGTCTGCGGGCAGCTCGACCAGCGAGAAGTCGGGGCGGATCTGGATCGCTCCGAAGTCGCCGCGACTGAGACCGCCCTCGTTCGCGAGGGCGCCGACGATCTGCCGCGGTTCGACGCGGTGGCGCTTGCCGACGGCGATCCGGTAGGTAGCCATCCGGCCGCCGGTCGGCCGCTGCCGGCGCTCTGGCCGATCGCCGGCGTCACGGTCGAAACGTCCCGGCCGGTCTCCCCGGTCGGCGCGGTCGTCGAAGCCGCGGCGCTGCTGCTCGGGCTCCGGCTCGAGAAGCAGCGGTGACTCGCCCTGGGCGACCACCGCGAGGGCGGCGGCGACGTCCACCTCGGGCACGTCGTGGTTGCGCACGTAGTGGGCGATCACGTCACGGAAGCCGTCGATGCGCTCGGTCTGCGAGAGGGCTGCGGTGATGCGGTCGTCGAAGCGTGCGAGACGGGTGACGTTGACGTCGTCGGCCGTGGGCAGCTGCATCTGGGTGAGCGGCTGGCGCGTGGCTCGCTCGATCGCGTTGACGAGCCCGCGCTCCCGCGGCGTGACGAAGCTGATCGCGTCACCCGAGCGTCCCGCGCGCCCCGTGCGGCCGATCCGGTGCACGTACGACTCGGTGTCCGTCGAGATGTCGAAGTTGACGACGTGGGAGATGCGATCCACATCGAGGCCGCGAGCGGCGACATCGGTGGCGACGAGGATGTCGAGCTTGCCAGACTTGAGCTGGCCTACGGTCTTCTCGCGCACGGGCTGGGCGACGTCGCCGTTGATCGCGGCGGCGGAATACCCCCGCGCCCGCAGTTTCTCGGCGATCTCCTCGGTCGCACTCTTGGTGCGCGCGAAGACGATCATGCCCTCGAAGTTCTCGGTCTCCAGAATGCGCGTGAGGGCGTCGATCTTCTGCTGGTACGACACGATCAGGTAGCGCTGGGTGGTCGTCGCAGAGGTCGTGGTCTTGGTCTTGACCGTGATCTCCTCGGGATCGTGCAGGTACTGCTGCGACATGCGGCGGATCGCGGCGGGCATCGTGGCCGAGAAGAGGGCGACCTGCTTTGTCGAGGGGGTGTCGGCGAGGATCGTCTCGACGTCTTCGGCGAAGCCCATCTTCAACATCTCGTCGGCTTCGTCCAGCACCAGGTACTTGAGCTCAGACAGGTCGAGCGTGCCCTTGTCGAGGTGATCCATGATGCGCCCGGGAGTTCCGACGATGATGTGCACGCCCCTCCGTAGGGCCGAGAGCTGCACACCGTAGCCCTGACCGCCGTATACGGGCAGCACATGGACGCCCCTCACATGGGCGGCATACTTCTCGAACGCCTCGCACACCTGCAGCGCCAGCTCTCGAGTGGGGGCGAGCACGAGGGCCTGCGGCGTCTTCTGCGACACATCGAGGCGGTCCAGGATCGGGAGCGCGAACGCGGCAGTCTTGCCGGTGCCGGTCTGGGCGAGACCCACGACATCGCGCCCGGCCAGCAGGGTGGGAATGGTCGCGGCCTGGATCGCGGACGGGGTCTCGTACCCGACGTCGCTGAGCGCCTTGAGCACCGCGGCGCCCAATCCCAGGTCGGCGAACGTCATCGCGGGGGGCTCGGCGGGAGCCTCGGCCTCGACGGGGGCATCAGCGGAAGTCACGCTTCAGGTTAGTGCGCCGGGCTGAAAGGAGACAGGATGCGCGGGGGCGCGGCATCCGCTCGCTCAGCCCGCCGTGGGGGACTCCTTCACCGGACGACCGCGCTTGGGCCGCTCGGTGGCCAACTCGAGGGCGATCGCGTGCTCCGGATGCTGCGCCAGACGCCGCTCGGTGCGGTCGAGCCACCGCAGCTCGGCCTCTGCCTGGGCGAGCATCGCATCCGCGGCGATCGCGCGCGCGAGCTGCTCGGGCCCCTCGATCGGCAATCCATCGGCGGCCAGGGCGAGCGCGTCCCGCTGTGCCCGCGACGCGTGCCGCTGAGCGCGGATGAGCGCATCCACGTCGACGCCCGGGAGGGTCGCCGAGACGGCGATCTTGATCGCGAGCTCGTCGCGCGTGCGCTGCGGGCGCTCGACGGGGGACGTGAGCCACGCGGACACCTCGAGGGAGCCGGCATCCGTGATCTCGTAGAAGACGTGGCCCTGCTCGTCGGTGGATCCCTTCACGACGAACCCATCGCGTTCCAGGCGGTCCAACGTGTTGTAGATCTGGCCCACGTTCAGGGGAGAGGTCGACCCGGTCCGGCGCTCGAATTCGGCGCGGAGCTGATAGCCGTAGCACGGTCCCTGATCGAGGATCGCCAGCAGGCTGTGTCGTACCGACATGTCATCGCCCTTCGTCTGCATACCGCGTATGCATTTGCCGAGTTTATGCATACCCGAAAATCCGCGGGGGATGCTGCGACCCGCGTGTCGGCGCACGCCGTGCGCGCCGCGCTACCCAGCGCACTCCAAGGTCACAGGCGGATAACATGGCAAGGTATGCCTGCGCGCTCGGCGCCGGGCGGCACCGGCGCCAATTGGCGCCGCACCCAGACAGATGGAGATGCTTCGTGGCCAACGCTCTCGAGAAACTGCTCCGCGCCGGAGAGGGACGACTCCTCCGGCGCCTCCAGCAGGTCGTGAAGGCGGTCAACGCCCTCGAAGAGGACTACAAGCACCTGAGCGACGAAGAGCTGCGCGGCGAGACCGCCGAACTGCGGGCACGTTTCGAGGCGGGTGCGACGCTCGACCAGCTCATGCCGGAGGCGTTCGCCGCCGTCCGCGAGGCGGCGGGCCGCACACTCGGCCAGCGTCCATATGACGTCCAGATCATGGGCGGCGCCGCCCTGCACCTCGGCAACATCGCCGAGATGAAGACCGGTGAGGGCAAGACGCTCACCGCCGTCTTCGCCGCGTACCTCAACGCCATCGCCGGCAAGGGCGTCCACGTCATCACGGTGAACGACTACCTCGCGTCGTACCAGTCAGAGCTCATGGGCCGCATCCATCGCGCGCTCGGCATGACCACCGGGACGATCGTCGCGGGCCAGACCCCGGATGTGCGCCGCCAGCAGTACGAGGCCGACATCACATACGGCACGAACAACGAGTTCGGCTTCGACTACCTGCGCGACAACATGGCGTGGCGCAAGGAAGACCTCGTGCAGCGCGGGCACTTCTACGCGATCGTCGACGAGGTCGACTCGATCCTCATCGACGAGGCGCGCACACCGCTGATCATCTCGGGGCCGTCGTCGGGTGAGGCGAACCGCTGGTTCGTCGAGTTCGCGAAGATCGCCAAGACCCTCGAGGCCGGTGTGGACTACGAGGTCGACGAGAAGAAGCGCACGATCGGCGTGCTCGAGCCCGGCATCGAGAAGGTCGAGGACTACCTCGGCATCGACAACCTCTACGAGTCGGCCAACACCCCGCTGATCTCGTTCCTGAACAACTCCATCAAGGCGCTCGCGCTGTTCAAGCGCGATGCCGACTACGTCGTGATGAACGACGAGGTCATGATCGTCGACGAGCACACCGGCCGCATCCTGGTCGGGCGTCGCTACAACGAGGGCATCCACCAGGCGATCGAGGCGAAGGAGGCGGTGCCGGTCAAGGCCGAGAACCAGACCCTGGCGACCGTCACGCTGCAGAACTACTTCCGTCTGTACGACAAGCTCTCCGGCATGACCGGCACCGCCGAGACCGAGGCGGCCGAGTTCATGTCCACCTACCAGCTCGGCGTCGTCCCGATCCCGACGAACAAGCCGATGATCCGCAAGGACCAGTCGGACCTGGTCTACAAGAACGAGCAGGCCAAGTTCGACCAGGTCGTCGAGGACATCGTCAAGCGACACGCAGACGGCCAGCCCGTCCTGGTCGGCACGGTCAGCGTGGAGAAGAGCGAATACCTATCGCGCCTGCTGGCGAAGAAGGGCATCAAGCACGAGGTCCTCAACGCCAAGAACCACGCGCGTGAAGCCGAGATCGTGGCCCGCGCCGGCCGCCTCGGCGCCGTGACGGTCGCCACGAACATGGCCGGTCGCGGCACCGACATCATGCTCGGCGGCAACGCCGAGTTCCTCGCGGTTCAAGAGATGAAGGCCAAGGGCCTGGATCCGGTCGAGACTCCCGAGGAGTACGAGGCCGAGTGGGATGACGTCTACCAGGGCACCCGCGATCGCGTGGCCGAGGAGGCCACGAAGGTCGTCGAGGCAGGCGGGCTGTACGTCCTCGGCACCGAGCGCCACGAGTCCCGCCGTATCGACAACCAGCTGCGCGGGCGCTCGGGCCGTCAGGGCGACCCCGGCGAGAGCCGCTTCTACCTGTCGCTGACCGACGACCTCATGCGACTCTTCCAGTCCGGCGCGGCCGAGGCGATCCTCGCCCGGACGAACTTCCCGGATGACGTCGCGATCGAATCGACCATGGTCAGCCGGGCGATCAAGAGCGCCCAGTCCCAGGTGGAGGGCCGCAACGCCGAGATCCGCAAGAACGTCCTGAAGTACGACGATGTGCTGAACCGCCAGCGCGAGGCGATCTACTCGGACCGCCGCCACATGCTGCAGGGCGATGACATCGCCGACCGTGTGACGCACTTCATCGAGGACGCGATCAACGCGGTCATCGACGACCACACCTCCAGCGGCCACACCGAGAGCTGGGACTTCGACGCGCTGTGGACCGAGCTGAAGACGCTCTACCCGGTGGGGGTCACGATCGACGAGGTCGTTTCCGAAGCCGGGACCAGGGGTCGCATCACCGCGGACGGCCTGAAGCGCGAGATCCTCTCGGACGCGATGATCGCGTATGCCAAGCGCGAGGAGACGCTCGGCGCTCCGGCGACGCGCGAGCTCGAGCGACGCGTCGTGCTGCAGGTGCTCGACCGCCGCTGGCGCGACCACCTCTACGAGATGGACTACCTCAAGGACGGCATCGGCCTGCGCGCGATGGCTCAGCGCGATCCGCTCATCGAGTACCAGCGCGAGGGCTACCAGATGTTCCAGGCGATGATGGGGCAGATCAAAGAGGAGTCGGTCGGCTACCTCTACAACCTCGAGGTCGAGGTGCGCCGTCCCGCCGAGGGCGAGGCGGATGCTCCGGCGGAGGTCGAGGCGAAGGGTCTGGGCGCGACTCCCGTCGAGGGTCAGCGGCTGCAGTACTCCGCCGCCAACGACGCCGGCGAGGTCGAGGTGCGCAACGACCGCGGCCAGGTGCAGCAGGCGGCGACGAGTCGTCTGCGCCAGACCGCGGCATCCGCCGCTGCTCCGGTCGCCGAGGCTCCGCGCGGAGCCTTCGGTCAGCGCACGGAGGCGCCGGCAGCGCCGGCCGCGGCGCCGCAGAACCGCGCGCAGCGCCGGGCGTCCGACAAGCGGAAGTAGCGCCCTACCGCGTACCCCAGTCGTACGACTGCTTCCGAAGCCCCAGGTAGACGAACGTCTCCGATGAGATGACCCCGGGCAGCGACCTGATCCGGCTGTTGAGGAGTTCGACGAGGTCGTCGTCGGACTCGCAGACGACTTCGGCCAGGATGTCGAAGCTGCCCGCGGTGAGCACGAGGTAGTCGACGGCGGAGATCTTCTCGAGCTCCGCCGCGACGAGCCGCGAGTCGCCGGCGACCCTGAGCCCGATCATCGCCTGACGGTGGAAGCCGAGCTGCATCGGATCGGTCACGGCGACCACCTGCATCGCGCCGCTGTCGGTGAGCCGCTGCACGCGTTGGCGCACGGCCGCTTCGCTCAGGCCGACGGCGCGGCCGATCTCGGCGTACGAGCGACGACCGTCTTCCTGCAGCTGTTCGATGATCCGCTTCGAGAGGGCATCGATGACACCGGGCTGGGGCATCCTCAGATGATGACACCGGCGGCGCCGTAGGCCAAACGAAACACGACGGAAACCGCAGATTCTGACGTTTGGCGACACCGAATCTTGTGAATTTCTTGTTTCAATGTGCGGAATCCGTAGTCAGTCGCGGTGTCGATCTGGCAGGATCGGGACACCCGTTGTCGCGCGAGCGATGTCCCGCATCACTTGAGGAGTGCTCCATGCCCCGTGGACCCCTGCCCGAAGATCCCGCCGTCCGTGCCCTCGTCGCGCGGGCTCGAGCCGCACAGATCAGCCGCCGCGGCCTGATCGGCGGAGCGGGCGCAGTGTCGCTCGCGGCATTCCTGGCCGCCTGCTCCGGGCGCGTGGGTGGCTCCGGACCCGCGGCGTCAGCCAGCGCGGGCGAGGACCTCTCGGCGTCGCAGAAGACGCTGACCTGGGCGAACTGGGCGTTCTATCTCGATGAAGACGACGACGGGAACCACCCGACCCTCGACGCTTTCATGGAGCAGTCCGGCCTCACCGTCAACTACGACGTGTCGATCGACGACAACAACACGTACTTCGCGAAGGTCCGCGACCAGCTCGCGCTCGGGCAGGACATCGGGGCGGATGCCGTGTGCCTCACCGACTGGATGGCCTCGATCTGGATCGCCTCCGGCTACACGCAGGCGTTCGACAAGGCGAACATGCCGAACGCGGTGGCGAACCTCACGCCGAGCCTGCAGAACCCCGACTTCGATCCGGCCCGCGCGAACTCCCTGCCATGGCAGTCGGGCTTCGCCGGGATCGCATGGAACAAGGAGAAGCTGCCGAACGGACTGCAGAGCGTCGATGACCTGTGGAACCCCGAGCTGAATGGCCGGATCGGCGTGCTCAGCGAGATGCGCGACACGATGGGGCTTCTCATGCTCAGCCAGGGTGTCGACATCTCCGGCTCCAGCTGGGGCGACACGGAGTTCCAGAACGCGCTGGACGTCTTCGCGGAGCAGGTCTCGAACGGTCAGATCCGCAACATCAAGGGCAATTCCTACGCCGACGACCTCAAGAACGAGGACACCCTCGCGGCCATCGTGTGGTCGGGCGACATCACCGCGATCAATGCGGAGGTGGGCGACAAGTTCGGATTCGCCCTGCCCGACTCGGGGGGCACCCTGTGGAGCGATAACTTCATGATCCCGGTCGGCTCCCAGCAGAAGGGCAACGTCGAGAAGCTCATCGACCACTACTACGACCCGCTCGTGGCCGCCGAGGTCGCGGCCTGGGTGAACTACATCACGCCCGTCGCCGGCGCGCAGGAGGCCATGGCCGAGATCGACCCGGATCAGGTCGAGAACCAGCTCATCTTCCCCAACGAGGAGACGCTGGCACAGGCGCACATCTTCCGCACTCTCACGAACGAGGAGCAGCAGAAGTACAACTCCGAGTTCGAGGCCGTCGGCCTCGGCGCCTGATGATGGCGGGAGGAGCATTCGCCGAATCCGGCGCGGATCTGGAGCTGGTGGGCATCCGCAAGACTTTCCCGGGCTTCACCGCGATCGAAGAGCTCGACCTGCTGATCCCGGCGGGATCCTTCTTCGCGCTCCTGGGTCCCTCGGGCTGCGGCAAGACGACGACGCTCCGCCTCGTCGCGGGTCTGGAAGACCCCACGGCCGGTCGCATTCTGATCGGCGGGCAGGACGTGACTGCTGTCAAGCCGCACAAGCGCCCCGTGAACACGGTGTTCCAGAGTTACGCGCTCTTCCCGCACATGACGGTGATCGAGAACGTCGCGTTCGGCCTTCGACGACGCAAGGTGGCGGATGCCGTCGCCAAGGCGCACGAAGCGCTTCGCCTCGTGGAGCTCGACCACGTCGCATCGCGGCGCCCGAGCCAGCTCTCGGGCGGTCAGCAGCAGCGCGTCGCGCTCGCACGAGCGATCGTGAACCGGCCGGCGCTGCTGCTGCTCGACGAGCCGCTCGGCGCGCTCGACCTGAAGCTGCGTCGTCAGATGCAGATCGAGCTCAAGTCGATCCAGGCCGAGGTGGGGCTGACATTCCTGCACGTCACGCACGACCAGGAAGAGGCCATGACGATGGCCGACACCGTGGCGGTGATGAATCACGGTCGCATCGAGCAGCTCGGGTCGCCGCAGGAGCTGTACGAGCTGCCGCGGACCGGATTCGTCGCGAGCTTCCTCGGGCAGTCGAACCTCTTCCCGGCCGAGGTGGTGTCGACGGCCGGCGGCCTGATCACGGCGCGCACCGCCGGCGGCGTCGTCGCGATGCCGCACGAGCGCGCCGTGGTGGACCGTGGAGCGATCACCGTCGGCGTGCGCCCCGAGAAGCTCCGGCTGCTGAGCGAGGAGCCGCCGCGCGACGGGCTCGAGAACGTGCTGGGTCCCGGCCGCATCGTCGACGTGTCCTTCGCGGGCGCCAGCACGCAGTACATTCTGCAGATCGCCGGGCTCGGCGAGGTCACGGTCTTCGAGCAGAACATGGTGTTCGGCTCGGTCTTCACGACGGGTTCCGAGGTCTGGGTCGCGTGGCGCCGAGAGCATACCTTCGGGCTGGATGCCGCGGCCCGTGTCGAGGCGGCGGAGGCCGCCGCCGCGGCCGATCCCGAGGGGCAGGCCGCCTGAGATGGCGATCTCGGCGCTCGTTCCCGCGGGCACCCAGGTCGCGCGGGAGCCCGAGCGCCGGCGGGGAGGGCTGATCGCCCTCGCGCTGCTCGTGCCCGGACTCGCGTACCTGGCACTGTTCTTCCTCGTGCCGTTCGTCTCGCTGCTGATCACGTCGTTCGGCATCAACGACACCGCGACCTACGGCGGCTACTACTACGCCTTCTACTGGCAGAACTATGTCGACGTGATCGCGCAGTACTGGCCGCAGTTCGTGCGGTCGTTCTGGTACGCGCTGCTGGCGACGGTTTTCGCCCTGCTGATCAGCTACCCGATCGCCTACTTCATCGGCGTGACGATCCGCGAGCACAAGATGCTCCGCAATCTGCTCCTGGTCCTCGTGATCGCGCCGTTCTTCATCTCGTTCCTGCTGCGCACCCTCGCGTGGAAGCAGATCCTCTCCGACGAAGGACCCGTCGTGGGGGTGCTGCAGGCCGTCGGCCTGATGGGCGCCCAGGATCACATCACCGGCACCGGATTCGCCGTCGTGTTCGGCCTGACGTACAACTTCATCCCCTTCATGACGCTGCCGATCTTCGCGTCGCTCGATCGCCTCGACAAGCGGCTGATCGAAGCGGGAAACGACCTGTACGCGAGCCACGCCAGCACCTTCTGGAAGGTGACCTTCCCGCTGTCGCTGCCGGGCGTCATCTCCGGCACGCTGCTGACCTTCATCCCCGCCGCCGGCGACTACGTGAACGCCAGCCAGTCCTTCCTCGGCGGTCCGGGGACGGCCATGATCGGAAACGTCATCCAGTCGAAATTCCTCATCACGGTCAATTACCCGCAGGCGGCTGCGCTGTCGATCCTGCTGATGGCCGTCATCGTCGTGATCGTCGCGTTCTACGTCCGCCGCTCGGGAACGGATGACCTGCTGTGACCGCCGTCGAGACCAGCACGGTCCGGATGCGCGCCGCCGCCCGCCGCCGGAAGCCGGCCGGGTCCTGGCTGCTGCCGACCTACGTCACCGTCGCGTTCCTGATCCTGCTGATCCCGATCGCCTACACGTTCGCGTTCTCGTTCAACGACGCCAACCGCTCCAACATCTCGTGGAACGGGTTCACACTCGATAACTGGATGACTGTCTGCGCCCAACCGGAGGTCTGCGTCGCGTTCGGCAACAGCCTGCTCGTCGGCGCTGTCTCGACGGCCATCGCGACCACGCTCGGCACCATGATCGCGCTCGCACTCGTGCGCTACCGCTTCCGTGCGCGCAGCGCGATCAGTCTCCTGCTGTTCCTGCCGATGGCCACCCCTGAGGTCGTCATCGGCGCGGGGCTGGCCTCGCAGTTCCTCACGATCGGCGTCGCCAAAGGCCTGGGCACGATCATCATCGCGCACACGATGTTCTGCCTCAGTTTCGTGGTGGTCACCGTTCGCGCGCGGGTCCTGTCGCTCGATCCATCGCTCGAGGAGGCCGGACGCGACCTCTACGGATCGCCGCGTGCGGTGTTCTGGCGCATCACTTTTCCGCTGCTGCTCCCCGGAATCGTCGCCGCCGCCCTGCTGTCCTTCAGTCTCAGCTTCGACGACTTCATCATCACCTACTTCACCTCGGGCACGGTTCAGACCTTCCCGGTCTACATCTACGTCGCCGCCCAGCGCGGCATCCCGCCCCAGGCGAACGTGATCGCCTCGGCCGTCTTCCTCATCGCGATCGCCGCGACGCTCATCTTCCAGATCATCTCGGCCCGACGCGCGAGCCGTCTCCGACGCTGACGGCGACGACCGCCGTGCCGGGCCAGCGCCTGGCGATTGGCCGCATCGGGGGCGGACTATCCTGATCCGATGAGCCCCCTCCGCGCCCTCGATCAATCGAGCAAGCTCAAGAACGTCCTCTACGAGATCCGCGGCCAGGCCCTGGTCGAAGCCGACCGGCTCGAGAACGAGGGCCACACGATCCTCAAGCTCAACACGGGCAACCCCGCCGTGTTCGGCTTCGACGCTCCGTTCCAGATCGTCCGCGACATGATCGAGGCGGTGCCGCAGGCCCACGGCTACAGCGACAGCCGCGGCATCATCTCCGCCCGCCGCGCCGTGGTGTACCGCTACGAGCAGGACCCGACGTTCCCCCTGTTCGGACCCGACGACGTCTATCTCGGCAACGGCGTGTCGGAGCTGATCACGATGGTCATGCAGGCCCTGCTCGACGAGGGCGACGAGGTGCTGATCCCGGCGCCGGACTACCCGCTGTGGACCGCCATGACCAGCCTCGGCGGGGGGACCCCGGTGCACTATCTCGCCGATGAGCTGAACGGATGGCAGCCCGACCTGGAGGACATCCGGGCCAAGGTCACTCCGCGCACCAAGGCGATCGTGGTGATCAATCCGAACAACCCGACCGGCGCCGTCTACTCGCGCGAGATCCTCGAAGGCATCGCCGACATCGCACGCGAGAACTCGCTGCTCGTGCTGTCGGACGAGATCTACGACCGCATCGTCTTCGACGGCGCCCAGCACATCCCGATGGCCTCGATCGCCCCGGATCTGCTGGTGCTGACCTTCAACGGGCTGTCCAAGACCTACCGGGTCGCCGGCTACCGCTCCGGCTGGCTCGTCATCACCGGCCCGAAAGAGCACGCCCGCGGGTTCATCGAGGGCATCACCCTGCTGGCCTCGACCCGCCTGTGCCCGAATGTGCCCGCCCAGCACGCCGTGCAGGCCGCGCTGTCGGGCGTGCAGTCGATCGACGCGCTGATCGGGCCCGCCGGCCGCCTTCATGAACAGCGGGATGCCGCGTGGGAGGCGCTCGAGGCGATCCCCGGCGTCAGCTGCGTCAAACCCGAAGGCGCGCTCTACGCCTTCCCGCGGTTCGACCTCGACGTGTACGAGATCCGCGACGATGCGAAGTTCGTCTACGACTTCCTGGTCGCCGAGCACGTGCTCCTCGTGCAGGGAACCGGCTTCAACTGGCCCACCCCCGATCACGTGCGCATCGTCACGCTGCCGGAGGCGCGGGTGCTCACCGAGGCCATCGAGCGGCTGGGAAACTTCCTCTCCTCATACCGCCAGTAGCGCGGAGTCAACCCCATTTCCGGCCGGGCCGCCCGGGTCGTATCGTGGCGCCATGACGATCGAACTGAACAAGCCGGCTCTTCGGCACGCTCGCGCTCTCGTCCGCGACGGGAAGATCGTGCGGGACGGGCAGGGAGACTGGTCGGAGGCGCAGCCGACACCCGACGAGGAGAACTCCTTCATCGAGCGCGACGGCTGGACCGAGTACGCGCACTGGCACATGGGCGTCGACAAGAGTGCGGACCGGGCGACGAAGGACGCGTATTCGTTCCCGTTCGGCGACTTCCGCAAGGTGCATCGCTCGGGGGTGATCGCGGGGGAGGTCCGAGCCGCCCAATTCGACCACACCGAGATCCGCGACGCCCTGAAGAAGCTCCTGGAGCTCATCGACGGCGAATGATCGTCGGCCCCGACCGGGGATGACGAGCGGACCGACCACGACGCTGGGGACGGCCCGCCGTCGGTCAGAGGAGTGCGAGCGAGGTCGCGCGCCAGCGGCCGTCCATGCCTTCCAGGCGCAGCGCGACCGAGCGCGTGCGCGCAGGACCCTGGACGACCACGACAGCCTCCACCACCCCGTCGGCGGGCGAGGAGTGCCGCACTGAGAGCAGAGTGTGCACCGGCCGGATGGCGGGGACCCCCCTGGCGCTGCGCGCGCGAGCGGCGAGGTTCGCCCTCGTCATGAGCTTCCGGTAGGCGTCCTCGGTGAGCCAGCGCGCGAGCTGATCGACCTCTCGCACCCCGGCGAAGACCTCGAGGACGCCGCGGGTGATGTTGCGCAGGAACGGTTCGGGATCGGGCAGCTGGGTCGATGGGGTGCGCTGCGGGGCGAAGAACTCGGAGAGCTCGCGCGCGTCGACGGGCGCGGCGGATGAGCGAGGGGTGCGCGAAGGCGACGGTGCCATGGGTGCCAATCTCGACGGGGGATGTCCTGCGCAAAATTACAACATGCGGCAACTTCCCAGGAAAAGCCGAAGGCCGCCCTGTGGAGAACTTCTCATCGACTCGTGATGACGTGCTCTACTCTCGCCACGTGCGCTGGGATCGCTTCTTCGACGACCTCGAGGGTCAGCTCGCCTCCGAGTGGGAGGCGGAGCGCGCCGCGCTCGACACCGAAGCCGAACGACTGCGGCTGTCGCGGGTGGCCCTTCGCGAGCGCCTCACCATGCTCGAGAGCCGCGATCGGGACGCCGCGCCGCCCTCGTTCGAGGTCGTGGACGGCACGGTGCTGTCCGCCGAGGTGACCGGCGTCGGCGCGGACTGGGTCGCATTGGAGGGTGGGAGGACGGGTGCGCTCGTGCTCCCGTTCGCCTCGATCGCCGCGATCGGGATGCCGCACGCGGACGTGCTGCGCAGTGCACGCCCCGCCGCTGGGCGGTCGCTGCTCGCCGACCGGATGACTCTCGGATTCGTCGTGCGGGATCTGGTCCGCCGGCGCGTCGGGGTCACGATCCATCTGACGCACGGACGGATGCTGGCCGGCACGATCGACCGCGCGGGTGCCGATCACCTCGACCTCGCGCTGCACGAGCCCGGCTCACCCCGCCGCGCGAGCGAGGTCACCGGCCACCGGATCGTGCCGTTCGGCGCCGTGGCGTGGATCCGGCTGGACGCCGGAACCCTGCTGGCCTGACGCGGGCGCGTTTCCCAGGGCGACGCGCGCGTCGCCCGCGGCGCCGACGTGGCTCTCGTCAGTCCGGCTTGCGGACGGCGCCCGTGCCCCACAGCTCGGGAAAGCTCGCCTCGTTCGACTGCCGCCAGAGCGCCATGCGACGCGCCTCCTCAGCCTGCTCGTCGAGATACTCCGCCACGCTCGTCTCTTCGACCCGCCACCGGGCGGGCGAGCCGACCCGGAGTCCGCGCAGACGACGCGACTCGACGAGCGCCATCACCTCGTCGACCGTGACGCCGAGCACCTCCGCCACCTGGGCCGGTGCCAGCAGACGCACGTCGGACGTCGGGATCTCGGGCATGCCCCCATTATGGGCGCAGACCGGCGGGGGCGGCCGGGTCCCCGAGGCGCTGTGGATAACCGCGGCACCGGTTTCGCCGTCTGCGTCACGATGGTGTCATGACCGCATTCGACAGCGCCCGCCCTCGGTCTCGCGCCTTCTGGGGAGATGCCCGGTTCTTCCTCGGCATCCTGCTCGTGGTCGCCTCGGTTGCCGGGGTCTGGTTCGTGGTCGCGGCGTCGCGCCAGACCGTGCCCGCCTTCGCGGCGAGCCGCACGATCGTGCCGGGAGAAGCGATCTCCAGCGACGACGTACGCCTCGTCGACGTGTCCCTCGGCCAGCTCGGCGACGCGTACCTCGCGTCCGATGCGCTCGCTGACGGACTCGTGGCGACCCGGACGATCGCATCCGGTGAGCTGGTGCCGCACAGCGCCGTCGGCGAGGCGTCGGAGGCGCGCACGACGAGTGTCGTGCTGCGCAGCGCCGTCGACGTTCCCGGCTCCGTGGAGGCCGGCTCGGTCGTGGAGGTGTGGGCGGCGCCGCTGATCGAACGCGGCAGCTACGACGTGCCGCGCATCCTCGTCGCGGACGCGACCGTCGTATCCGTGACGCGCGACGACACGATGATCGGGGGAGGCTCGGCGGCGCTTGAGATCGTGATCCCTCGGGCGGATGTCGCAGCGACGCTCGCCGCGATGGCCGACGAGTCCGCTCTCTCCGTGGTCCCGACCGCCGGCGGAGCGCCGTGAGGGTGCTCGTCGCGGTGGACGAGCCGCACGGCAGCGACCTGGCGCGGGGGCTCGAGGCGGAGGGCGTCGCGGTCATCGCGGTGGTGGCGGCATCCGCTCTCGCCCTCGCGACGGCCGACGGCGCGCTGGTGGACTCCGAGGGGATCGCGGGCGCGCTCGCGGACGCCGACGCGGTCGTGCTCGAGGTGGCGCGTGCCACGCTGGACGCGTCGGTCGTGGCCGCATGCGACCGGCGCGCGGTGCGGATCGTGCCGCTGAGCGCCGTATCGGCCGACGACCGCGTCTCCGCGGCATTCGGCCTCGAGCCGCCCTTCCCACTCGAGGTGGAGGCGTGGCAACTCGCGGAGCGGCTCGCGGCGCCGCCTCCGGGGCAAGCGAAGAACGCCACGCCCGACTCGCCCGCCGCAGCGGCGCCCAGGACTCGGGTCATCACGGTGTGGGGGCCTGCGGGATCGCCCGGCCGCTCCACTGTCGCGATCGAGTTGGCCGTCGAGCTGGCGCGCGGCGGTCGCCACGTCGGGCTGGTGGATGCCGACTCCCACGCGCCGTCGATCGCCCTGGCGCTCGGCCTCGCCGACGAGGCGCCCGGCTTCGCGGCCGCGTGCCGTCAGTCCGAGCTCGGCGGATTGGATGCGCGCGAGCTCGCCCGGATCAGCGCACCGATCGGCAGCACCGGGGTGGACGTGCTTACCGGCCTGAACCGACCATCGCGCTGGCCCGAGCTGAGCGGCTCCCGCGTCGCGGCCGCGCTGGACGCATGCCGGGAGTGGTCGGACTACACGGTCGTCGACGTCGCCGCGTCGCTGGAGCGCGATGAGGAGATCGTGAGCGATCTCGACGGTCCGCGACGCAACGCCGCGACTCTGGCCGCCCTCCGCAGCGCCGACCTGGTCGTGGCGGTCGCCGCCGCCGATCCCCTCGGGATCTCCCGCTTCCTGCGGGCATATCCCGAGCTGCGCGCGACGATCGGCGCGACGCCGGTCGCCGTCATCGCGAATCGGCTGCGGCCCGGAGCCCTCGGCGTCGATGCACGCGGTCAGGTGCGGCGCACCCTCGACCGGTTCGGCGGCGTCGCCGACGTCTGGTTCGTGCCGACCGACCCCCGGGCGGCGGATGCCGCGCTTCTGGCGGCCCGTCCGATCGCCGAGGTCGCCCCGCGGTCGCCGATCACCCTCGCGCTGCGCCGTTTCGTCGGCGAGGCCGTGGCTCCGGTCGCGGAGGCAGGACGCGGCAACCGCCGGTCCTCCCGGCGCCGGACGATGGAGCCCGCCCTCCGGTAGCGAGCAGGCCCTCCCTCGGCGTCTAGGGTTGAGGGGTGTCGACGCTCAGCGATCTCGTCTACGCCCAGGGTCGGTCGAGCGAAGCCGACGTCGAGTGGCTCCACCGCCTCGCCGGCGACGGTCAGCTGCTGGCCGACCTCGCATTCGCCGACATCGTCATCTGGGTTCCCGCCGAAGACGACTCGTTCGTCGCCGTCGCACATACGCGCCCGGGTGGTGCCGCGACCCTGTTCTATCGCGACATCGTCGGCGATCGTGTGCGGCCGCAGTGGCGTACGCAGGTGCGCGAGGCTTTCCAGGGCGGACGCATCGTGGACTCCGCGTCACCGGACTGGTTCGAGGAGACGCCCACCCGCGTGCGCGCCGTGCCGATCGTCCGGTCGCGAGGCCAGGAAGGAGCCCTGACGATCGGCGTCCTCACCCGGCACACGAACCTCGGCGAGACCCGCACGCCTTCCCGCCAGCAGATCACCTTCAACGACTGCGCCGACGACCTCTTCGGCATGATCGCCTCCGGTCACTTCCCTGACCTTTCGGCGCCGACCGCCCCCCGCCGCGGCGCCCCACGCGCCTCCGACGGGCTCATCCGCCTCGACGTGGACGGCATCACGACGTTCGCCAGCCCGAATGCCCTGTCGGCATTCAACCGGATGGGATTCGACGATGAGCTCGAAGGCGAGTCGCTCAGCGAGGTGACCACGCGCATCCTCCCCGCCAAGCGCCAGTTCGACGAGTCGCTGCCGCTCGTGGTGAGCGGGCGCGCGCCGTGGCGCACCGACATCGAGGCGCGGGGCGTCACCGTGTCGCTCCGCACGATTCCCCTTCGCGACCGCGGCAACCGCATCGGCGCGATCGTCCTCTGCCGGGACGTGACGGAGCTGCGCCACCAGGAGCAGGAACTCATCACCAAGGATGCGACCATCCGCGAGATCCATCACCGCGTGAAGAACAACCTGCAGACCGTCGCGTCGCTGCTGCGCATCCAGGCCAGGCGCTCGCACTCCGATGAGGCACGCGAGGCGCTCACCCAAGCCATGCGGCGGGTCGCGGCGATCGCGGTCGTCCACGACACCCTGTCGGAGGGCCTGTCGCAGACCGTCGATTTCGACAACGTCTTCGATCGCGTGCTCAAGCTCGTCGCCGAGGTGGCCGCCGCGCCCAACACACGCGCGCGCACGCGCTCCGTAGGCACCTTCGGCACGCTCCCGAGCGAATACGCGACACCGCTCGCCCTCGCGCTGACCGAGCTGGTCACCAACGCCGTCGAGCACGGCCTGGCCGGCCAGGAGGGCGACGTGGAGATCATCGCCGAGCGCGGCGAGCACAACCTCGCCGTGCGCGTGCGTGATACCGGGTCAGGGCTGCCCGAGGGTCAGGTCGGCCGGGGCCTGGGCACGCAGATCGTGCGCACCCTGATCCAGGGCGAACTGGGCGGGACGATCGACTGGCATACCCTCATGGGCAGCGGCACCGAAGTGACGATCGACATCCCGATGCGCTACATCGAGCGCGAGACGAGCTAGGAAGCGCGTCGCGCGCGGGCGGCGCGACGCTTCAGCGCGCGGCGCTCGTCTTCGGACAGTCCGCCCCACACGCCGGAGTCCTGCCCCGTCTCCAGGGCGTACTGCAGACAGATCTCCGTCACGGTGCAACGAGCGCAGACCGACTTGGCCTTCTCGATCTGATCGACGGCCGGTCCGGTGTTCCCCACGGGGAAGAACAGTTCGGGGTCGACGGTCAGGCACGCGGCCTTATCGCGCCAGTCCATGGTGGTGCTCCTTGATGATCATCGAGTGGTTCAGGGCCCGGATTCGGGTCCGATACCCTGTGGGGGATGCGAGTTCTGCTCGCCCCACCTCGCTGTGGGAGCACACTGCTCGGTTAATCGTCCCACAGCGGTGGGTGCGAATCAAGAGCCCGCAGCGACGTTCTGTGCGGTGTTGCTGAGCATTCGCTCAACGACATGGAGAGATCTGACAAACCCTCTACAAGCGAGGAAGGATTCCTGGCGAATGCGCACACATGCGGCGGGCCGCATCGCGGCCGTCCTCCTGGGACTCGAAGGGCTGGCGGTCGCGGCGCTCGCGGCCTGGCAGGTCTGGGCACTGATCCTCGGCGACACCGGGTCGATCGAGAGTGCGATCGCGCTCGTCGTCCTGACCGCGGTCGGCGCTGCCGCCGTGATCGCGTTCGCGGTCGCGACCTGGCAGGGCTTGTCGTGGGGGAGGTCGGGCGGGATCGTCACCCAGCTGCTCGTCCTCGCCGTCGCACTGGGGGCGGTGACCGGAGCGTATGCCGACGCGACGACCGGTCTGATCCTGGCGATTCCCGCCGTGGTGACGCTCGTGCTGCTCGTGGTCGACGTGCGCGCGGCCGGAAAGGACGCCAGGCACGCGGCATCCGAGTAGGCGCCTGCGCCCGCCCTCGTTCGATCAGGAGGGGTCGACGCCGACCAGCTTGCGCACGCGAGCGACGTGGCCGGTCGCCTTCACGTTGTACAGTGCCTGCTGGATGCGACCCTCGGGGTCGATCACGAACGTGGAGCGGATGACACCCTCGTAGGTCTTGCCGTAGTTCGTCTTCTCGCCCCACGTCCCGTACGCATTCAGCGCGTCGTGGCCCGGATCGCTCAGCAGGTCGAACGTGAGAGAGTCGCGCTCGCGGAAGCGGCGGAGCTTCTCGGGCTGATCGGGCGAGATGCCGAGGACGGTGTAGCCGGCGGCCTGCAGCGGTGCGAGGCTGTCGCGGAAGTCGCACGCCTCCGTCGTGCACCCGGGCGTCATGGCCTCCGGGTAGAAGAACAGGACGACGCCCGCGCCGCGCAGGTCCCTGAGGGAGACGGACTTCTCATCCTGATCGAGAAGCGTGAAGTCGGGGGCGGGAGATCCGGGTTCCAGGACGACTGAGCTCATCGCTCCACAATAGAGCGGTCCGGGTCAGGGCTTGTCGCCGAAGGTCAGCAGCAGCCGCTGCAGGGAGTCGAGCCGCGCCGCCCCGTTCGGTCCGAGGCGGCCCTCCGCGGCGGCCTCGACGATCGCGCAGTCCGGCGCATCCGGAAGATGCGTGCAGCCGCGCGGGCAGTCCTTCGCGATCTCGGCGAGCTCGGTGAACGCGCCGAGGATGTTCGCCGGGTCGACGTGACCGAGTCCGAACGAGCGCACGCCGGGAGTGTCGATCACCCATCCGTTGCCGGCATCGCCGCGATAGCGCAGCGAGACCGTGGACGACGAGGTGTGCCGCCCGCGCCCGGTGACCATGTTGACATGGCCGGTCGCGCGCATCGCGCTGGGCACGAGTGCGTTCACGAGGGTCGACTTGCCGACCCCCGAGTGGCCCACGAAGACCGTGGAGTGCCCGACGAGTTCGGCGCCGATGCCCTCGAGCGGCATCTCGTGCTGAGCACTCGTGAACACGTCGAGGTCGAGGCCCTCGAAGTGGGAGAGGAACTCGGCGGGATCGGCCAGGTCGGTCTTGGTCACCACGAGCAGCGGACGCACTCCGGCGTCCAAGGCCGCGACGAGGTAGCGGTCGACGAGGCGCTCGCGCGGCTCCGGGTCGGCGGCGGCCACGACGATGAGCATCTGGTCGGCGTTGGCCACGATCACCCGCTCCACCTGGTCGGTGTCGTCGGCGGATCTGCGCAGCAGCGATGTGCGATCTTCGATGCCGATGATGCGGGCGAGCGTGCCTTCGTCACCGGTTCGGTCGCCGACGATCCGCGCGCGGTCGCCGGTGACGATCTGCATCCGGCGCAGCTCGCGGGCGCGAGTGGCGAGCACGCGGCGCTCGTCGGGTCCGTCCTCGTCCGCCAGGACGGTGTAGCGGCCGCGGTCGACTCCGAGAACCCGGGCGATCACCGCATCCGCGTGCGCCGGCCTGCGCTTCGTGCGCGGCCGGTTGGCCTTCGGGTTCGGGCGCGCACGCAGGGTGGTCTCGTCGAACTCCGGTTCGTCGTCGTCGTCGTCTTCGAGCCAGCTCACTGTCGCAGGACCACGTCAGGACGCCACGTTGTGCAGCGGCTCGGAGTGTGCGTCGTCGGGGGAGCCGGCGAGCATGTCCTGCCACAGCTGCGGGAATTCGGGCATCGTCTTGGCCGTGGTGCCTATGTCGTCGATCTCGACACCCTCGACGGCCAGGCCGATCAGCGCGCCGGTGGTGGCGAGCCGGTGGTCGTGGTGGGCGCGCCACAGCCCGCCGTGCAGGGGGCGGGGGACGATGCGGATGCCGTCCGGGAGCTCGTGGGCTTCGCCGCCCAGGGCGCGCAGCTCGCTGACGAGCGCCGCGATGCGGTCGGTCTCGTGTCCGCGGATGTGTCCGATGCCGTAGAACGTGCTCTCCGAGTCGGCGAACGCCGCGAGCGCGACCAGCGTCGGGGTCAGCTCGCCGGCCGCTGAGAGGTCGAGATGGATGCCGCTGATGGCGCTTCCGCCGGTCACGGTGAGCGCTCCTCCGCGGCGGACGGCGCGCGCGCCCATGAGGGAGAGGATCTCGGTGAGCATCGCACCGGGCTGGGTCGAGTGCGCCGGCCATCCGGTGATCGAGACGGAGCCGCCGGCGATCATCGCGGCGGCCAGGAAAGGTGCGGCGTTGGAGAGGTCGGGCTCGATCGCGACGTCCTTCGCGCGTACCGATCCGGCCGGCACGACCCACTCTCCGGGGGCGGGCCGCTCGACGTGCACGCCGCGATGGCCGAGAGCCTCGATCGTCATGTCGATGTGCGGGATGCTCGGCAGGCGCTCGCCGCGATGGATGAGGTGCAGCCCCACGTCGAAGCGGGGAGCGGCCAGCAGCAGGCCCGAGACGAACTGACTGGAGGCGCTCGCGTCGACGACGACTTCACCGCCGCGCACATGGCCGTGCCCGCGCACGATGAACGGCAGTGCCCAGTGGCCGCCGTCGTCGATGTCGACGCCGACGTCGCGCAGCGCCTTGATCATCGTGCCCATCGGGCGGTGCAGCGCACTCTCATGAGCCGTGATCGTGACATCGCCGCGCGCGAAGCCCGCGAGTCCTGCGACGAAGCGCATCACGGTGCCGGCCTGACCGCAGTCGACCACGGTGGAGCCCTGCAGCGGCCATGTCGGCGTCACGACCAGGTCGTCGCCGTACTTGCCCGACCCCTGCCCGCGCTCGATCCCCACTCCGAGAGTGCGCAGCGCCTCCACCATCCGCACCGAGTCGTCGGAGTGCAGGGGCGCTGTCAGGCGGCTCGGTCCATCCGCCAGAGCGGCCAGGATCAGCTCGCGATTCGTCAGCGACTTCGACCCCGGAACAGTGACCGTCGACCGCAGCGGACCGCCCGCCGAGGGTGCGCGCCAGCGGCCGCGCACAGCCGGTGCGGAATCTTGGGAATACCGGTCGCCTGTCATCGGGTTCTACCCTACTGAACCGCCGCCTACAACCCGCAGAACTGGAGCCGGATGATCGCCACACTCGATCGCCCCGACGTAGACGACCTCTCCGAGGCCGTCTCGGCGTGGAACCCCTCCGCCGTAGACTGGCGCGTGATGAATGACGAGGCAGAAGCCACCGACGCACGCACGCAGTTCGAGGTGCAGGCGCTTCCCTTCATGGACCAGCTCTACGCTGCCGCGATGCGCATGACGCGCAATCCCGCGGATGCCGCCGACCTGGTGCAGGAGACGTTCGTCAAGGCGTTCGCCTCGTGGGCCACGTTCACGCAGGGGACCAACCTGAAGGCGTGGCTTTACCGCATCCTGACGAACACCTACATCAATATCTATCGCAAGAAGCAGCGCGAGCCGTATCAGGGCACGATCGACGAGCTCGAGGACTGGCAGCTCGGCGGCGCGGAGTCAACGACCGCGACCAGCAGCCGCTCTGCCGAGGCCGAGGCGATCGACCGGATGCCGGCATCCGTCGTCAAGGACGCGCTGCAGGCGATTCCCGAGGACTTCCGGCTGGCGGTGTACCTCGCCGACGTCGAGGGCTTCGCCTACCAGGAGATCGCCGACATCATGAAGACACCGATCGGCACGGTCATGAGCCGTCTGCACCGTGGCAGGCGAATGCTCCGTGATCTGCTGGCGGACTATGCGGCCGAGCGCGGAATCAGCGCCGCCGCCACAGGGGGCACGAAATGACCGATTGCGGCTGTGAGAGGGCGCGACGCGACCTCGAGGAGTACCTGCGTCACGAGGTGTGCAAGACCTCGCAGACAGACATCGCAGAGCATCTCGAGAACTGCGCCAGCTGTCAGGACGAGGCGCTCGTTTCGCGGACGCTGACCGAGGTGATCGCCCGCGCGTGCAAGGAGACGGCTCCCGAGCAGCTGCGCGACCAGGTGCTCGAGCGCCTTCGCACGGCACAGGCCGCGCACTGAGCGCAGCCGCCGCTACGGCGCGAAGATGCTGAGCGCCGCCGGCGCGACCTCGATCGTGAGGGGCAGCGCACCGATCGGGTCGCCGTCCGCATACGCGGTGACGCCCCGCGAGACCAGTCGCACCGATCGCACACGGTGGGTCGATACCTCGGGCACCGAGGTGTGTGTGCCCCTGTACACCCGCGGCAGCAGTCTCAGCAGCCGCAGCCGGCCGGCCGGACGCACGAGCGTGACATCCAGCAGGCCGTCGGCCGGGTCGGCGTCGGGGCAGATCGGGATGCCGCCCCCGTAGGTCCGGCCGTTACCGACCGTCGCCATCACGAGGTCGCCGGTGATCCGCTCGCTCGTCCCATCAGCCAGGGAGAGGTCCACCTCGAAGGGGATGCCCCGCAGGGTGAGGAACTCGATCAGGATCGCGATGTTGTAGCGCGACCCGCCCCGAGGCCAGCGCATGGCGTTCGCGCGGTCGTTCACCCGCGAGTCGAACCCGCTCGCGAGCACCGTGCCGAACAGGGCCGTCGACTCGTCCGCACGGATGACGCGCGCCAGATCGATGCGCCGTGTCCTGCCTCCGGCGATCGCGTCGGCTGCCGCTTCGGCGTCGAGCTCGCGCAGGCCGACCGCGGCCGCCATATCGTTGCCGGTTCCGGCCGGGATGATGCCGAGCGGCACGTCCGTGCCCGCGAGCTCCTGGATCGCGAGATTCACCGTCCCGTCGCCACCGGCCACCGCGACGGCGTCGGTGCCGAGTCCGATCGCGGTGCGCAGCAGCCGGGTGGACTCGCCGGCGCTGCCTCCGCTGATGATCGTGGTGCGCAGGCCGTGTGCGCGCAGGCGCTCTGCGGCGCGTGTGGCCGACCCGGTGTGGGCGCCGCCGCGCGCTGCGGGATTGACCAGCAGGGTGACGTTCATTCGGCCCGCAGCGGCCGAGGGGCGGCAGGGGGCGGGACGAGCACTCCCGGATTCATGATGCCTCGCGGATCCAGCGTGTCCTTGACGGCACGAAGCACCGCGATGCCGAGCTCGCCGATCTCCGCCTCGAGGTACGGACGATGATCGCGGCCGACCGCATGGTGATGGGTGATCGTGCCTCCTGCCTCGCCGATGGCGCGAGAGGCGGCATCCTTCGCCCGCCCCCACTGCGTGACAGGGTCGGTCGTGAGCGCGGCGACCACGGTGAAGTACAGCGACGCGCCCGCAGGGTACACGTGCGAGATGTGGCACAGAACGAGCGGCTTCGTCCCCTCGGCGGCGAGGGTCGCGGTGAGTGCGGCGGTCACGGCGGACTTCAGCGCGTCGAGGTTCGCCCAGGTGGTCGCCGTCTCGAGCGTCTCGGCGAGCACTCCGATGTCCAGGAGCGTGTCGCGCAGCGCGGGCGAGGCGAACCGGCCGCGCTCCCACCAGCGCGCGGGCTCCTCGCCGCGAGGGATCCCGCCGTGGCGCCGGAAGGCCGCATCCGTCTTCTCCAGCGACTGCGTCGCCTCAGCCACGTCGGGGCCTTCGAAGGTGGCCACCGCCAGGCAGCCTCGGGCGCGCGTGAGATGCCCGCCCATCAGGGCGTTCACGCGCGTTTCGCTCGCGTCGCTCAGACGCACGACGGTCGGGCGGGTGCCGTGCTGGGTGAGCTCCCGCAGCGCGGCGGTACCCGCGCTGAAATCGGCGAAGGTCCATGCACCGTAGGCCGTGTCCGCCGGCAGCGGCCGGATGCGCACGGTGACCTCGGTGATCACGCCGAAAGCCCCCTCCGACCCGAGGAGCAGCTCACGCAGATCCGGCCCCGCCGCGCTCGCCGGGGAACGGCCGAGCCGCAGCTCGCCGACGGGGGTGGCGACGCGCAGCGCGTGGACGAGATCGTCGAAGCGGCCGTAGCCGCGGGATGCCTGTCCGCTCGATCGTGTCGCCGCATAGCCTCCGATCGAGGCGTATTCGTAGCTCTGCGGGAAGTGGCCGAGGGTGTAGCCGCGGGCATTCAGCAGCTCTTCCGCCTGCGGCCCGGTGGTGCCGGCGCCGAGCGTGGCCAGAAGCGAGATCTCATCGAGGGCGCCCAGGCCCGCGGTGCGGGCCAGATCCAGAGCGATGACACGCGTGTGACTCCCGGCGTCGGGCTGAACGCCGCCCACCACGCTCGTGCCGCCGCCGAACGGCACGACGGCGATGCCGCGCCGATCGCACAGCTGGAGGACCGCGAGCGTCTCCGCGTGCGTTGCCGGCGAGAGGACGGCATCCGGCGCCGCCTGGGGGTCGTCCTGGCGCCGCGCGAGCAGATCGGGAGTGCTCTTGCCGCCGAGGTGGAGGGCGCGCACCGCGTCGTCGGTGGTGGCGTGTTCCGCGCCGACGACCGCGGCCAGGGCGGGCACGTCGTCCGGTTCGCAGCGCGAGCCCGTGAGGGTGGGTGCAGACCGCCGCGGGATCGGGTGCGCCCTGCCGGGGAGGAGGCTGGCAACGAGGACTTTGGCGCCCGCCGGCAGCCGAGCGGGCTCGTTCCCCCAGGAGTCCCACGCCGACCGCGGCCTGGCGGAGGGGATGACGAGAGGCGTTTCCGGCAGAGGCGTCGGCGCATCCATCGCGACAGTATGACACATTCTGTATGGTTGTCACATGACCGACGGCGATACCGAGACCGCGATCCTGGACGCGGCGCTCACGGAGGTGCTCGCCCACGGCATCCGACGGACGACGGCCTCCGACATCGCCCGCCGCGCGGGCGTCTCACGCCAGACCCTGTACCGCTACTGGCCCGACGCGCAGGCTCTGCTGGCCGCACTCGTGACGCGCGAGCTGATCGCGGTCCTTCCTCGCGAGCGGACGGCGCTCACACTCGAGGAGTTCGCCGACGGACTGGTCGAGACCGCCGACCGCATGCGTGCGCTGCCGCTCGTCGACCGGCTGCGCACGACCGATCCGGAGCTGTTCGCGCGGTACATCCTCGAGCGGCTCGGAACGAGTCAGCGCGGCATCCACCGCGAGATCGCCACGCGTATCGCCGCCGGCCAGTCTGCCGGGTTCGTGCGTGCGGGTGAGCCTGACCAGCTCGCGGCGATGCTGCTGCTGGTCGCCCAGTCCGCGGTGCAGTCGGCGCCGCTGGTGGAGGAGTGGTTGCCGCCCGAGGCGTGGCAGCGCGAACTCCGCGCCGCGGTGGCCGGCTACCTGAGGCCGAAAGGCGCGCGGCGATGACCCGCATCGTCGGGCGGCGTCCGCAATCGACCGCGCTGCACGCGGGGCGGCGGTCTCGCGAGCTCGCCGCGCTGGGCGAGAGCCCCTCGGTCGACCTGCTCGTCATCGGCGGCGGAATCACAGGCGCGGGCATCGCCCTGGATGCCGCGAGCCGCGGTCTTCGCACCGTGCTCGTCGAGCGCAGGGATCTCGCCCACGGCACGAGCCGGTGGAGTTCGAAGCTCGTGCACGGTGGCTTGCGCTACCTCGCGACCGGTCAGTTCGGCATCGCTCATGAGAGCGCCTCCGAGCGCCACCTGCTGATGACCCGCATCGCTCCGCACCTGACCCGCGCGCTCGCCCAGGTCATGCCGCTGTATGCTCCCGGCCATATGACCCGCGGGGCATACGTCGGCGTGGGCTTCGGGCTCGGCGACGGACTGCGACGCCTCGTCGGAACCCCCGATGCGGTGCTACGGGCACCCGGACCGATCGGGCGCGACCAGACCCTGCACCTGGCCCCGGCGGTGCGGAGCGAGGGCCTGCGCGGAGGAGTGCGCGGCTGGGACGGACAGCTGATCGACGACGCGCGGCTCGTCGTGGCGGTCGCCCGTACGGCGGCCGGCTACGGAGCGTCGATCCTCACGCGCGTCGAAGCGGTGAGCGCGAACGGGGATGGAGCCGTTCTGCGCGACACCCTCACCGGCGAAGAGCTGCAGATCCGCGCACGCGCCGTCCTCAGCGCGACGGGAGTGTGGGCGGGCGAACTCGACGCGGACGTGCACCTGCGGCCCAGTCGTGGCACCCACCTGGTCGTCGAGTCGGCGCGCCTGGGGGGATCGCAGGTCTCCCTCACCGTGCCGGTGGCCGGATCGAGCAGCCGGTTCGTCTTCACGGTGCCCGCACCGCACGGCCGCTCGTACATCGGGATCACCGACGTCCCGGCCGACGGTCCGCTCCCCGACGTGCCACATGCGAGCGAGGCCGAGATCGCCGTCCTGCTGGACACCGTCAACACCGTGATGGAGCGCCCTCTCGAGCGCAGTGACGTGGTCGCGACCTTCGCGGGCCTGCGGCCGCTCCTCACCAGCGACCCGCACGGTGGTGCAGCCGACACCGAAACCAGCGACCTGTCGCGGCATCATGCGATCCTCGAGTCGCCGACGGGCGTGCTGAGCGTCGTGGGCGGCAAACTCACCACGTATCGACGCATGGCTCAGGACGGGGTGGATGCCGCCGCCGCCCGCCGGTTCGCACCGGGCGAGGTGGCGGCATCCGTCACCCGATCGCTGCCGCTCGTCGGCGCCTGGCCGCGCGTACGTACGGCCGAGATCCGGGCCGCGCCGCGATTCGTGCGCCGGTACGGAGCCGAGGCGCCGTTCGTCGCCGCCCTGCCCGATGGCCCCGCCGCCGCGCGCGGGGTCACGGCCCAGGAGCTGCGCTGGGGGGTTCGGGTGGAAGGCGCCCTCGACGTCGACGATCTGCTCGACCGGCGCACCCGGCTCGGGCTGGTCAGGGCAGACCGTGAAGCGTCGATGGATGCCGCGGCGGCGGCGCTCGCGGACTGACGGTCACTGTCGGACGCGCTCGGTAGGGTGGATGGCATGCCCGCGCACGACTGGAAGAACGCCCCCGCCGACAGCGCCTCCGCCGATGCCGTGGCGGCCCGAGGCCTCGAATACCGTGTCATCGACACGTCCGATCCGACCGTGTTCGATCCCTACCTGCAGGCCGAGATGCGCGGCTTCCTCGCCGGCGAGCAGAGCGACGAGCAGATCGGCGGTGCGCGGGACGGCCTCGCGTTCCGGCGGTTCTGCGGTGTCTACGACCCCGCATCGTTCGATGTCTCGCAGCCGGTCGGCACGGTCAACTCCTGGGTCACCGAGATGACGTTGCCCGGCGGTCGCGGCATCCCGATGTGGGCGATCAGCGGCGTCACCGTGGCGCCGACGCATCGCCGCAAGGGCATCGCCCGCGCCATGCTCGAGGGCGAGCTGCGCACCGCGGCAGAAGCCGGGATCACGATCGCGGGGCTGACGGTCTCGGAGGCCACGATCTACGGACGCTTCGGCTTCGCGCCGGCGACCTTCGCGACGCGCTGGACGATCGAGACCAAGCGGGCGCTGTGGGTGGGTCCGCGGCCGGAGGGACGCCTCGACTTCCTCGCGCGAGACCAGTTGCGCGAGCAGCTCGCCGAGCTGCACGGCCGGGTCCGGGGGTCCCGGCCGGGCGAGATCGAGGCGTGGCCCGGGCTGTGGCGACGCATGTCGGGCTTGGCGCCGGGGCAGGAGGGCGGCGGAAAGCTGCGCGGCGTGCGATATGCGGATGCCGGGGGCACGACCCGCGGCATCGCGGTGTACCGCCTCTCCGAGGAAGGCTCGGACTTCACCAAGCACGACCTGGAGCTGCACTACCTGCTGAGCGAGACCGCCGATGCGTACGCCGCACTGTGGCGGTTCGTTCTCGAGCACGACCTCGTCACGGTGGTGAAGGCGTCGCTCCGCACGGTCGACGAGCCGCTGCGGTGGATGATCGCCGACCAGCGCGGCGCCGAGGTCCAGACGGGCGAGCACGGCTGGCTGCGCATCCTGGACGTGCCGGCGGTGCTCTCCGCCCGCACCTATGCGACGCCCGGCTCGATCACCCTGCGGGTCACCGACGACCTCGGGTTCGCCGCCGGGACGTGGCGGCTCACGGTCGCGGAGTCCGGCGAGGCCGAAGTGATCGCGACGGACGCCCAGCCGGACGTGACGCTCACCGTCAACGCCCTGTCGTCGATCGTGCTCGGGGGCGTGCGCGCCGTGACGCTGCGCGAGGCGGGCATCGTGGGGGGCGACGAAGAAGACGCGACACGGGCTGTGGACGCGCTCTTCGCCTCCGTGCAGACGCCGTACCTGAGCCTCTGGTACTGACGGCGCACGCAGCCCTCCACGACGAAGTGCGGATGCGGCGACACCCGCTCTTCGTGAACCGCTTCTACAGCGTGAGCGCCTTCTTCAGGATCGCAGCCTGCTCCAGCGCGTGCACCTTCGGCGAGCCCGTCGCCGTGGAGGCCGCCGACGCGCGCGAGATGCGCCGGATCGTGCGGCCGTGCAGGTGCTTGACGACCTCGAGGGCGATGAACGGCCAGGCGCCCTGGTTCTCGGGCTCGTCCTGGACCCAGAACAGCTGCGCGTTCGGGTAGCTGTCCAGCACCGCGTTGAGCTCTTCGATAGGGGCCGGGTAGTACTGCTCGAGCCGCACGAGCGCGATCTCGGGGTTCGGGTTCTTGTCGAGTTCGGCCTTCAGATCCCAGTGAATCTTGCCGGCGTGCAACAGCACGCGCTTGACGGCGGTCCTGTCGAGCCCGCGGGTGTCATCCAGCACCGGCTCGAACTTGCCCGTGAGGAAGTCCTCGACGGGGCTGGTGGCCCCGCGCAGGCGCAGCATGGCCTTCGGGGTGAAGACGATGAGCGGACGCCGCGGGCGTGCGTACGCCTGTCGGCGGAGCAGGTGGAAGTACGACGCGGGCGTGGAGGGGCGCGCGACGGTCATGTTGTCCTGCGCGCACATCTGCAGGTAGCGCTCGATGCGTGCGGAGGAGTGGTCGGGGCCCTGGCCCTCGTACCCGTGCGGGAGCAGCAGCACGACGCTGGACAGCTGACCCCACTTCTGCTCCGCGGAGGAGATGAACTCGTCGAGCACGGACTGCGCGCCGTTCGTGAAGTCTCCGAACTGCGCCTCCCAGAGCACGAGCGCGTCGGCCCGCTCGACCGAGTAGCCGTACTCGAAGGCGAGCGCCGCGTACTCGCTGAGCAGCGAGTCGTAGACCCAGAACTTGCCCTGCTTCTCGCCCAGGTTCGTCAGCGGGATCCACTCCTGGCCGTTCGCGCGGTCGTGCAGCACGGAATGGCGCTGCACGAACGTGCCGCGGCGTGAATCCTGGCCGGCGAGTCGGACGGGCGTTCCCTCGATGAGCAGCGAGCCGAAGGCCAGCAGCTCCGAGAAGCCCCAGTCGATCGCCCCGTTGCGGCTCATGTCGAGGCGCTTCTCGAGGAGCTGCTGCAGCTTGCCGTGCACGGTGAAGCCCTCGGGCTTGTTCACGAACGCGTCGCCGATCATGTGCACGATCTCGCGCGAGACGGCCGTGGTCTCGGGGGCGCCGACGGCCGGCTCCACCTCCTCTTCCGCGACGACCGGCGACGTGCCCGTCTCAGCGGCGTGCGTCTCGGCGAACGCGATCTCCAGGCCGTTCTGGAAGTCGCGCTTGGCCTGCTCGTACTCGTCCTCGGTGATGTCACCGCGACCGACGAGGGCCTCGACGTACAGTCGGCGGACGGACCGCTTCGCCTCGATGAGGTTCGTCATGAGGGGCTGCGTCATCGACGGATCGTCGCCCTCGTTGTGGCCCCGTCGGCGGTAGCAGACCAGGTCGATCACGACATCGCGGTGCCAGCGCTGACGGTAGGCGAACGCGAGCTGCGAGACGCGCACGACAGCCTCGGGGTCATCGCCGTTCACGTGGAAGATCGGCGCCTGGATCGTCTTGGCCACATCCGTCGCATATACCGAGCTGCGCGCGTCCTGCGGCACCGTGGTGAAGCCGACCTGGTTGTTGACGACCACGTGGATCGTGCCACCGGTGCGGTAGCCGCGCAGCTGCGACATCTGCAGCGTCTCGACCACGACGCCCTGGCCGGCGAAAGCGGCATCGCCGTGCACGAGGATGGGCAGCCAAGAGAACGTGCCGATCGGCTTGCGGTCCTGCTTGGCGCGGACGATGCCTTCCAGCACACCGTCGACGGTCTCGAGGTGCGACGGGTTGGCCGCGAGATAGACGGGCAGCTCCTCGCCGCGGTCGTCGACGAACGTGCCCTCGGTGCCGAGGTGGTACTTGACGTCGCCCGACCCGCTCTTGCTGCCGATCGCCACCGAACCCTCGAACTCGCGGAACACCTGCCCGTATGTCTTGCCGGCGATGTTCGTCAGCACGTTGAGGCGGCCGCGGTGGGCCATGCCGATCGCGGTGCCGTCCAGGCCGGCCTCGGCCGCACCCTGCAGGATCTCATCCAGCAGCGGAATGAGCGACTCGCCGCCCTCGAGGCTGAACCGCTTCTGGCCGACGTACTTCGTCTGCAGGAACGTCTCGAACGCCTCGGCCTCGTTGAGCTTGCTCAGGATGCGCAGCTGCTCGTCGTGGCCGGGCTTCTGGTACTTCATCTCGACGTTCTCCTGGAACCAGAGGCGCTGCGCCGGATCCTGGATGTGCATGTACTCGATGCCGATCGTGCGGCAGTACGAGTCGCGGAGGACGCCGAGGATCTCGCGCAGCTTCATCTGGCGACGGCCGCCGAAGCCACCCGTGACGAACTCGCGGTCGAGGTCCCAGAACGTCAGGCCGTGCTGCTCGATCTCGAGGTCGGGGTGCGTGCGCTGCACGTACTCGAGCGGATCGATGTCGGCCATGAGGTGTCCACGGACGCGGAAGGAGTTGATGAGCTCCTGCACGCGGGCGGTCTTGTCCACGCGCTCGGCGAGGTCGACGTTGATGTCGTTGCCCCAGTGGATGGGGGCGTACGGGATCCGCAGCGCCGCGAAGATGTCCTCGTAGAAGTTGCGCTGACCGATGAGCAGCTCGTGCACCTTCTTGAGGAACTCGCCCGACCCCGCGCCCTGGATCACGCGGTGGTCGTAGGTGCTCGTGAGCGTGATCGTCTTGCCGATCGCGAGCTCGTTGAGTGTCTTCTCGCTGGCTCCCTGGAATTCGGCGGGGTACTCGAGGGCGCCGGCGCCGACGATGCAGCCCTGACCCTTCATGAGGCGCGGCACGGAGTGCACGGTGCCGATGCCGCCGGGGTTGGTGAGCGAGATCGTGGTGCCCTGGAAATCCGCGGCGGTGAGCTTGTTGCCGCGGGCGCGGGTGATCAGGTCTTCGTAGGAGACGAGGTACTCGCTGAAGGTCAGGGTGTCGGCGTGCTTCAGGCTCGGCACGAGCAGGGCGCGGGTGCCGTCCGGCTTGGGCAAGTCGATCGCGATGCCCAGGTTGATGTGCGCCGGCGCCACGACCGACGGCTTGCCGTCGATCTCGGCGTAGAACACGTTCTGGCTCGGGAACTCCTTGAGCACGCGGATCAGGGCCCACCCGATCAGGTGCGTGAAGCTGATCTTGCCGCCGCGTGTGCGCGACATGTGGTTGTTGATGACGATGCGGTTGTCGATCATCAGCTTCGCCGGAATGGTGCGGACGCTCGTCGCGGTCGGAACCGTGAGGGACTCGTCCATGTTCACGGCGAGGGCCTTGGTCATGCCCTTGAGGACGGTGACCTTGTCGTCTTCGGGGTTCTCCGCTCCGGCCGAGGGCGCGACCGCGGGTGCCTGCGCCGGGATCGGCTGCGGGGCTGCCGGGCGGGCCGTGGTCCGTGCGACGGGCTGTGCCCCGATGACGGGGATGGGCGCGGTCATCGGGTGCGCCTCCGGCGCCTGGGCGGTGGGCGGGGCCGCCTCCGTCGCGGGTTCACTCGGCGCCGGCGGTGTGGCGGGTGCGGCGGCAGGCGCGGGCGCCGCTGCCGCAGGTGCTGCTGCTTCGGCCGGCGCGGCTGGTGCGGCGGCGGCGTCGGTGGCGGGTGCGGCGGCGTTTGAGACGGGCGATGCCGTCGTATCGACGGGCTGATAGGCCTCCAGGATCGGCCACCACGCCTTGTCTACCGAGTTCTTATCGACCTTGTACTGCTCGTAGAGTTCGTCGACGAGCCACTCATTGGCTCCGAACTCTCCCTCGCTTGACACCCCGACGCCCGTGACCTGGCTCGACACGCTCGATCGCCTGCTTTCGTGAAGACTGTAGGAGCGTGCAGGGCATCATCCAACGGCCCCCACGCACGACTGTTAAGCCTAACCCAGTCTGATGGGCGGTCGCGGGGGAGCGAAAGGTCGGCCGGAACACTTTTGCGCATCGTTATCCGCACAGAAAGAGTCACTAACCTTTCGGACATGGAGTTCTACGGTGACCAGCCCGACGTCGACCTGACGTACTCGGACGTGTTCCTGGTGCCACGGCACTCATCGATCACGAGCCGGCTCGACGTCGATCTGTCGCCCGGTGACGGCACCACCGCGACGATCCCGCTGGTCTCGGCGAACATGAACTCGGTCACCGGTGCGCGACTCGCTGCCACCCTCGCACGCCGCGGCGGGCTGGGCGTGCTTCCCCAGGACATGCCCCTGCAGGAGCTCGACGCAGCGATCCGCTGGGTCAAAGCGCAGCCGGTGCGCTGGGACACGCCGCTCGTGCTCCCGCCGGAGGCGACCGTGGCGGATGCCGCGCGACTGCTACCGGCCACCGAGGGGCACGGCATCGTCGTCTCGGACGCGTCGCCCGGCCACCTCAACATCGAGGCCGTCCTCGGGGTCGTGCCGGCGACGCGCCTGGGCACCGCGCTTCCCGACGCACGCCTGGGCGACCTGGCGCGCGGGCGGACGGCATCCATCGACGCCGACGACGTCGACAGCGCACGCCACGCGTTCGACCTCATCGTCGGCGCGGGCACGGAGACCGTCTGCGTGCTGCACCACGGATTCGTGGTCGGCACGCTTTCGCGCCGCAGCGCCCTGCGCTCGACCCTGTACCGCCCCGCCGTGGACGCGTCGGGTCGCCTGAGCGTGGCCGCGGCGGTGGGCATCAACGGCGACGTCGCCTCGAAGGCGCGCGCCCTGGCGGCCGCCGGTGTGGATGTGCTGGTCGTGGACACCGCGCACGGCCACCAGGAGGGGATGCTGGAGGCCCTTCGCACCGTCGCCGGACTGGGTTTGGGCATTCCGATCGCCGCGGGCAACATCGTCACCTCCGAGGGAGTGAACGATCTGGTGCGCTCCGGCGCCGACATCCTCAAGGTGGGCGTGGGCCCCGGCGCGATGTGCACGACCCGCATGATGACGGCGGTCGGTCGGCCCCAGTTCTCCGCGGTGCTCGAGACCGCCGAGGCCGCACGGATGCTGGGAGCCCACGTGTGGGCCGACGGCGGTGTGCGCTACCCCCGCGACGTCGCACTCGCGCTCGCCGCGGGCGCGGCATCCGTCATGATCGGCTCGTGGTTCGCCGGCACGATCGAGGCACCCGGCGAACTGCAGATCGACGGCACCGGGCGGGCGTTCAAGGAGTCCTGGGGCATGGCCTCGACCAAAGCCGTGCACGACCGGTTCGGCCGGCTCGACCCGTACGAGCTGGCCCGCAAGGAGCTGTTCGCAGAGGGGATCTCCTCATCGAGGATCTACCTCGACCCGCTGCGCCCCGGCGTGGAGGACCTCGTCGACATGATCACCTCCGGTGTGCGCTCCTCGTTCACGTACGCCGGCGCCGGCTCGGTCGCCGAGTTCCACGAGCGCGCCCGGGTCGGGCTGCAGTCGGCGGCCGGCTACGAAGAGGGCAAGGCGCTCCCGGTCAGCTGGTAGCCCGCGGACCTGCGCCGCCCTCTGACGCAGTTGTCGGCATCCGTCGCTGCGGCAGTTTTCTGCGACCGCTGCGTTGCGCGACGGCGCGCTCGCAGGAAACTGCCGCCCTGGAGGTTCGGGCCGCGGCGTCGGTACCCCGGGAGGCTCCGAGCGCGCGGCCCGTAGACTTGTCGGCACAATGGACGACCCCCCCAGTTGCAGACCCTCGCCCCATCGACCCGCACCCGCCATGGCGGGAGGTGTCGCGTGATGGAGTTCATCATGCTGGGCGTGGGGCTTCTGCTCACGGTCGGAACCGGCCTGTTCGTGGCGAGCGAGTTCGCGCTCGTCAACCTCGATCGCGCGGACCTCGAAGCGCGCCGGGATGCCGGTGAATCGCGTCTTTCGCTGACGATCAACGCGCTGCGCATCACGTCGACGCACCTCTCGAGCGCACAGCTCGGCATCACGCTGACGACGCTCCTGACCGGCTACGCGCTGGAGCCGGCGATCTCGAGCCTGCTGCGCCCCGTGTTCACCGCGTGGGGTCTGCCGGAGGGTCTCGTCTCCCCGCTCGCGGTCGTCATCGCGGTCACGCTCGCCACGATCCTCTCGATGGTCCTCGGGGAGCTGATCCCGAAGAACTTCGCGCTGGCCGTCCCGCGGCAGACCGCCAAGCTCGTGATGCCGTTCCAGGTCGCCTTCACCACTGTCTTCCGTCCCGCCATCGTGGTGCTGAACGGCAGCGCCAACGGCGTGCTGCGGCTGATCGGCGTCGAGCCTAAGGAGGAGCTCTCCGGTGCCCGCACCGCGGAGGAGCTCTCCAGCCTCGTGCGCCGGTCCGCCCTTGCCGGCGTCCTCGAGGAGGACACGGCATCCCTCCTCGATCGCAGCCTCACCTTCGCGCGCCTGAGCGCGGCAGACGTCATGACCCCGCGGCCGAGCCTCCACGCCCTCGCCGCCGACGACTCCGCCGACGATGTGATCCAGCTCGCCCGACGCACCGGCCACAGCCGGTTCCCGGTGTACGAGGACTCGATGGACGACATCGTCGGCATCGTGCACCTGAAAGCCGCAGTCGGCGTTCCCCGCGATCGCCGCGCCGATGTGCCGGCGGCCGCTCTGGCCACCGAGCCCCTGCGCGTTCCCGAAGCGGTGCATCTCGACACGCTCGTCTCCGAGCTGCGCGCCCGTGGCTACCAGATGGCGATCGTCGTCGACGAGTACGGCGGCACCGCCGGTGTCGTGACGCTCGAGGACCTGGTCGAGGAGATCGTCGGCGAAGTGCTCGACGAGCACGACCGCCGCCGCGCCGGAATCGTGCGCAGCGACGGATCCGTCACCTTCCCCGGCGATCTCCGACCCGACGAGGTGCTCGATCGCACCGGCATCCGGATCCCGGAAGGCGATGTGTACGACACGGTCGGCGGCTACATCATGAGCGTGCTCGAGCGCATCCCGGTCGTCGGCGACACCCTCCAGATCGAGGACGGCACGCTCGACGTGCGGCGCATGGACGGTCGCCGGGTCGACCGCGTGCGGTACACGCCGCCGCCGATGCCCGATGAAGCGGACGCGGCCGAAGGGGGTGAGCGCTCATGAGCGACTGGGCAGGAATCGCATGGCTGTTCGTGCTGCTCGCCTTCAACGCGTTCTTCGTCGGCGCGGAGTTCGCCGTCATCTCCGCCCGCCGCTCGCAGATCGAGCCGCTCGCCGAGAAGGGTTCGCGTGCGGCCAAGACCGCCCTGTACGCCATGGAGCACGCCACGCTCATGCTGGCGACGAGCCAGCTCGGCATCACCATCTGCTCGCTGCTGATCCTGAACGTCTCAGAACCGGCGATCCACCACCTGCTGGCGGAGCCGCTCGGACTCACGGGCCTGGCCGAGGGCACTGTCGACGTGATCGCGTTCGCGATCGCCCTGCTGCTGGTGTCGTACCTGCACGTGGTGTTCGGTGAGATGGTGCCGAAGAACCTGGCGTTCTCGGTGCCCGATCGCGCGGTGCTGATGCTCGCGACTCCGCTCGTCTGGGTCTCGCGCCTGTTCCACCCGGTGATCTTCGTCCTCAACTGGGTCGCCAATCACACCATCCGCCTGTTCGGCGTGGAGCCGAAAGACGAGGCCGCCTCGACCTTCACGCTCGAAGAGGTGACCACGATCGTCAACCAGTCCCGCATCGAGGGCGTGCTCGACGACGCCGCAGGCACCCTGTCGGCTGCCCTGGAGTTCACCGACAAGCAGGCCAAGGACATCGCGGTGCCGCTGACGCAGCTGGTGACCCTGCCCGAGTCGGTCACCCCCGAGGAGATCGAGCGCGCGGTCGCGAAATACGGCTTCTCCCGGTACGTGATCGTGGATGACGCCGGCCTCCCGCTCGGGTACGTCCACCTGAAGGACATCCTGCGCGCAGCCGAAGGACCGGATGCCGCGACCGACGTGGTCCGGCCGATCCCGGGCAAGCGGATCCACCAGATGGTGCCCGTGCTGGAGGGGACCGATCTGGAGGATGCGCTCGCGCTCATGCGCCGGGCGGGCCGTCACCTCGCGCGGGTGCGCAACGCCGATGGCGACACCACGGCGGTGCTGTTCCTCGAGGACATCATCGAGGAGCTCATCGGCGAGGTTCAGGACGCGACGCGCCGCCGCGCCTGACGCCCGCGCCGTCCACCCACAGCGGCATCGAGCCGCCCCGCGCGGGTAGGGTGTCGCCCATGGTCGCCTCGTGGACGGTGCAGGACGCGGCGGGGGTCCTGCGCAGGCCGGGCGCCGCCGACGACAAGTACTCCCGCGGCGTGCTCGGGATCCGTACGGGCTCCGATGCGTATCCCGGAGCGGCGGTGCTCGGCGTCGAGGCGGCGTGGCGCACCGGCGTCGGGATGGTGCGGTATCTCGGTCCGTCGGTGCCCACCATCCTCGTGCTGCAGCGGCGACCCGAGACCGTGACGGTCGACGGGCGCGTTCAGACATGGCTTATCGGATCGGGGACGGATGCCGCGACACGGTCGGATGCCGACACAGAGGCGCTGCGCGGCATCCTCTCGTCGTCGCTTCCGGTCGTCGTGGACGCCGGCGCGCTCGACCTCGCGCCGTCCGCCACGGCGCCCCTCGTGGTCACCCCGCACGGGCGCGAGCACGCTCGGCTGCGGTCGCTGCTCGGGCTTGCCGACGACCCTCCGACGACGGATGCCGCGCGCGCGGCATCCGCGCTCGAAACAGCATCCGCCCTCGGGGCGACGGTCGTGCTGAAGGGCTTCGTCACGGTGGTCGCGACTCCGAACGGCTGGGTGAGGACCGTGTCGGCGGGCACGCCGTGGCTGGCGACCGCCGGAACCGGCGACGTGCTGGCCGGCGCGCTCGGCGCCGTCGTCGCGGGAGCCGAGCCTTCCGTGTCGGCCGACGATCTCGGGCCGCTCGCCGCCAGTGCCGTGTGGCTGCACGGTCGCGCCGGAAGCCTGGCGGCAGGCGACCTCGGCGGAGGCGGCGGACCGATCACCGCGGGCGACGTGGCCGCAGCTCTTCCCCGGGCGGTCGCGGAGGCACTGGCCCTCTAGACTCGTCGGGTGTCGAGGCGGGCGGGACTGTGGATCGCGTTCGTCCTCGTGCACCTGGCCGTCGCCGTGTTCGGCTTCGTCTTCCCGTACCAGCCCATGGGCGATGTGCACAACGTCTACGACCCCTGGTCGACGTGGGCGATCGAGGGACAGGCGATCGTGGGGATCACCGAGCCGTGGGTGTACCCGCAGCTCGCCCTCGTCCCGATGGTGCTCGCGCAGGGACTGACCTGGATCGCGGGCTACGAGGTCGCGTGGGCGATCCTGATCACGGCCGCCGACGGCCTGGCGTTCGCGATGCTCGTGGGCAGAGGACGCTCGGCGGGGCGCAGCGCCTCGGCCTGGTTCTGGCTCGCGTTCATCCTGTTCCTCGGACCGGTCGGCATGTACCGGCTGGACGGCATCACCGTGCCCCTCGCCCTGGCCGGAGGCTTGTGGCTGGTGGGTCGGCCATGGCTCGGCTCGATCCTGCTGGCCGTCGCCGCGTGGATCAAGATCTGGCCCGCCGCCCTTCTCGCTGCGGCCGTGATCGCCGTCCGGCGGCGCCTCGCGGTGGTCGGGGGTGCCCTCGTGGTCTCGTGTCTGACCCTCGCGACGGTGTTCGCGGCGGGCGGAGGCGGCAGCGCGTTCGGCTTCATCACCGACCAGACCGGCCGCGGCCTCCAGCTCGAGGCGCCGGTCAGTGCCTGGTATCTCTGGCGTGTCGTGCTCGGCATCCGGGATTCGTCCATCTACTACGACAGCGACATGCTGACCTTCCAGGTGACCGGGCCCGGCGTGGACGCGGTGATCGCCGTCATGACGCCGCTGCTCGTCGCCGCCGTGGCCGGGGTGGCCGCGCTGGGTGCGTATCGGGCGTGGCGGAGGGCGAGCTTCCTCCGGCTGTTCCCGCCTCTGTCGCTCGCGTTCGTGCTCGTCCTGATCCTGTTCAACAAGGTGGGCTCTCCCCAGTACATGACCTGGATCATCGCGCCCCTCGCGATCGGGCTGGTGATCGACCGGCGCCACTGGTGGGGACCGGCGATCCTGGGGCTGGGCATGGCTCTGGTCACGCAAGCGGTGTATCCGCTCATGTACGGCAGCCTTCTCATCGCCGGCGCGCTCCCGGCCGCGCTGCTCACGGTGCGCAACGCGCTCGTCGCGGTTCTTCTGGTGTGGGCGATCGTGCGCCTGGTGCGTGTTCCGCACCGCGCGCCGACCCGCGTACGTCCTGCTGTTTCCCGCCCTTGACCGGAGGTCATCATGCTCGTCGCCTTCTCCGTCGCACCCAGCGGCGCGCCCCGGACCTCCTCTCCCGGGTCGACCGCGTCGGGGGCGTCCGTGCACGACGCCGTCGCGGCAGCCGTGCGCGTCGTCCGCGCGTCGGGTCTTCCCCACCGCACCACCTCGATGTTCACCGAGATCGAGGGGGAGTGGGACGAGGTGTTCGACGTCGTCAAGCGCGCGACCGATGCCGTCCTGCCCTTCGGCTCCCGCGTCTCGCTCGTGCTCAAGGCGGACATCCGGCCGGGCTGGACCGGAGAGCTCGACGGAAAGGTGGAGCGGCTGGAGCGAGCACTCGATGCTCCGCGAACCGACCTCTCCGAAGCCATGTGACACGCCATGTGGCGATGCCCGGGGAGGGGCTTCGAATCGATTCGACAGGATGCCGGCCCTCGGCTAGCATGACCGGGTGACCTCCTCGAATTCTCCGAGGGGTGCGGCGATGTGGGCGCTCCTCTCCCTCGCCATCGGCAGCTTCGGCATCGGCATGACCGAGTTCGTCGTGATGGGCCTGCTCCCGAACATCGCGGCCGACGTGCTTCCCGGTGCGTGGGCGGCGAGCGAGGGGGATGCGATCGCGCAGACCGGCTGGCTCATCACGCTGTACGCGCTGGGAGTCGTGGTCGGGGCGCCGACGATCGCCGGATCGGTGGCCAAGTTCCCACGGCACCGCGTCATGATCGGACTGGCGCTGGCGCTCACCGTCTTCAACGGATTGACCGTGATCCTGCCGACCTTCGAGCTCGTTGCGGCCTCCCGGTTCCTGGCCGGACTCCCGCACGGCGCCTACTTCGGCATCGGCGCTCTGGTCGCCGCGGATGTCCTCGGCCCGGGCAATCGCGCGAAGGGGGTCGCATTCGTCCTCACCGGTCTCACCGTCGCGAACGTCGTCGGCGTGCCGCTGGGCACGTTCCTCGGGCAGCAGGTCGGCTGGCGCGCGGCCTTCATGGTGGTCACGGCGATCTTCGCGGTGGCGACGGTGTTCATCGCGCTCTTCGTGCCGCCGCATCCGGGAGAGCCCGGACGCACGCTGCGAGCCGAGCTGGGCGTCTTCCGCATCGGCCAGGTGTGGCTCGCGCTCGGGGTCGGAGCGATCGGCTTCGGCGGATTCTTCGCGGTGTACAGCTACGTCGCCCCGATGGTCACCGAGGTCGCCGGGTCACCCGAATGGGTGGTGCCCATCGTGCTCGTGCTCATGGGGCTCGGCATGACCGTCGGCAACCTGGTCGGCGGACACCTCGCCGACGTGAACCTGAAGCGCACACTGGTCGGCGGGCTGATGGCGCTGTCTGTGGTGCTCGTCCTGCTCGCCTTCACCGCGCAGTGGATCTTCGCGCTGGGCTTCTTCGTCCTGGCCACCGGGTTCGTCTCATCGGTGCTCAGCCCGACGATCCAGACCCGCATGATGGATGTCGCGGAGGACAATCAGTCGATCGCCGCCGCGCTCAATCATTCCGCGCTGAACATCGGCAACGCGCTCGGCGCTTTCCTCGGCGGAGTCGTCATCGCATGGGGCTGGGGCTATCTCGCTCCCGCCTGGGTCGGGGTGCTGCTTGCGGTCGCCGGGCTCGGAGTCGCCCTGGCGAGTCTGCGCCTCGAGCGCGCGCGAGTCGGCGTCCGGGTCTGAGGCGTGGGCAGGCGGCCCGGTAGCATGCCGGAGTGACGTCGACGACACTCGCTCGCGCAGATGCGGCTCCCGCGTGACCGGTGACCAGGGGCGGTCGGACGCCGCGCCGGTCGACCGCGCCGCGCGCGCTCTCGCGGACGTCGTGGGCGATTCGCGTGCGCGTCGGCCCGAGGACGGCCGGGACCCCACGGTGCCGGTCGCCGCGACGGTCGTGATCGCGCGCGAGGGCGGCGCCGGGCCCGAGGTGCTCATGATCGAGCGACCCGACCGGGGCTCGTTCGCGGGGGCATGGGTCTTCCCGGGCGGCAAGCTCGACCCCGCCGACGGCGACGACGCCGACGAAGCGGACGTCGCGAGACGTGCGGGCGTGCGCGAGACCTGGGAGGAGACGGGACTGCGCCTGGATGCCGCATCGCTGTTGCCGCTGTCGTGCTGGGATCCGCCCCCGGGGATCGCGCTGCGCATCCGCACCTGGTTCTTCCTCGCCTCCGATCCCGGGGGTGAGCTCGTGCTCTCGGCGGATGAGGTGATCTCGGCGCAGTGGGTACGGCCGCCCGACATGCTGACCCGCCACGGGCGCGGCGAGGTGACGCTGTACCCACCGACCTGGGTCACGCTGCATGAACTCGCGGAACAGCCCGACGCGGAAGCACTCCTCGCCGTCGCCCGGATCGGCGGTGTCCGGAGGTACGAGACGGTCGCCCGGCGCGGCAGCGCCGGCCCCGTGCTGCTGTGGCCCGGCGACGCGGCCTACGACGACGGTGATCCCGAGGCGGACCCGCAGGGTGCGGCATCCCGCCATCGTCTCGAGCTGGCGACCCTCCCGTGGGTGTACACCCGCACAGGGTGAGGTCCGTCAGCGGCCGGGTGCGTCGAGAAGCCGCCGCAGGTGGGTGCCGACCGCGTGGGTCTCGATGAGGAATCCGTCGTGGCCGAAGTCGCTCGTCAGCACGACCGCTCCCTCGTCGAGGGTCGTCCGGATGCTGCGGGCGATGCGGTGCTGTCCCTCCACCGGGAAGAGGCGGTCGCTGTCGATGCCGAGCACGAGCGTCGTCGCGGTGACGCGGGCGAGCGCCTCTTCGATGCCGCCGCGGTCGCGGCCGACGTCGTGGGAGTTCATCGCCTCGACGAGCGTGATGTAGGAGTTGGCGTCGAAACGGCGGGTGAACCGGTTGCCGTGGAAGTCGAGGTACGACGCGACGGCGAAGCGACCGCCGTGGCCGAGCGGGCTGACCCCGGACTGCCAGGATCGCTGGAACCGCAGGTTCAGCTCGGTCGGCGAGCGGTAGTTCAGCAGCGCCATCCGCCGGGCGAGGGCGAGGCCCCGGTGCGGGCCGTCGCCGTCGCCCGCGTCGTAGTACTCGCCGGCCTGGAAGCGCGGATCGATGTGGATCGCCTCCAGCTGAACGGAGTTCAGCGCAATCTGATCGGCGGTGTTCACCGGGGGAGCCGACAGGATGCCGACGCGTTCCACGCGATCGGGATGGCCGACCGCCCACTCGAGCGCGTGCATGCCGCCCATCGAGCCGCCGATGACACCGGCCCACACGTCGATGCCCAGCGCGTCGGCCAGCCGCACCTGCGCCGCGACCTGATCGCGGATCGTGAGATACGGGAATCGCGATGCCCATTCGTAGCCGTCGGGGGCGATGCTCGACGGGCCGGTCGAGCCCTGGCAGCCACCGAGCATGTTGGGCGCGATCACGAACCACGTGTCGGTGTCGATCGCCGCGCCGGGGCCGATGACTT
The DNA here is from genome assembly GCA_035630115.1 of Microbacterium sp. Classification (GTDB taxonomy): domain Bacteria; phylum Actinomycetota; class Actinomycetes; order Actinomycetales; family Microbacteriaceae; genus Microbacterium. Next base: position 121,132 of record DASQLG010000109.1, read on the forward strand.
CGTCCCACCAGCCCTCGGTCGGATGACCCGGACCGGCGGTGCCGCGCAGGTGGCTGTCGCCGGTGAGCGCGTGCAGGATCAGCACGGCGTTGTCCCGCGCGGGGGAGAGCTCACCCCACGACTCGTAGGCGAGGCGGTAGGCCGGCAGCTCCTGACCGCCCTCCGTGCGGAACGCTCCGAAGCCGGCGAAGCGCCGGTCGCCGAGCGGATCGCCGTCGCGCCACGCCCCGGTGGCGGGCGGGCGTCCGAGCAGCAGCCGCGCGTCGGCCTCCGTGATCGGCGCGCTCGGCACCGTGTCTTCGGAGGTCTGCCAGTCCATGGGTCTCATTCTCGCCGCCCCCGCGCGCGCTGGCCGCTGTATTACGCCCTGTCCGGCCCGACGGGTACCGTCGCGGCATGGATGTCATCGAATATCTCCTCGACTCGGACCCTGCGATCAGATGGCAGGTCATGCGCGACCTCACCGATGCGCCGGACGACGAGGTCGCCGCGGAGCGCGCACGCGTGGTCACCGGCGGGTGGGGTGCACGCCTGCTCGCGGAGCAGGCGGACGACGGCAGGTGGGACGGCGGGACGTATCGACCCGGGTGGGCCGATGAGGAACGGCCGTTCTACGACGCGTGGACCGCCACGCACCCGTCGCTTCAGCTGCTGCGCGAGTACGGCGTCGACCCGGCGAGCGCCGAGGCGCGGCGTGCGATCCAGCTCGTCCGCGCGAACGTGCGGTGGGAGCACGAAGGCGAGCCGTTCTTCGACGGTGAGGTCGAACCGTGCATCAACGGGGGCGCCCTCGCGACCGCAGCCTACTTCCAGGAGGACGGCTCACGCATCGCGCAGACGCTCCTGAGCGGGCAGCTCTCCGACGGCGGGTGGAACTGCTGGGACGAAGACGGCACGAGCCGCTCGTCGTTCCACTCGACGATCTGCGCACTCGAGGGACTGTGGGCCTGGGAGCAGGCAGGCGGAGGATCGGATGCCGTCGTCGCCGCGCGGGCCAGAGGCGAGGAGTACCTCCTCGAGCGCAGACTCCTGCGCCGCGCGTCGACGGGCGAAGTCCTCGACCCGCGGTTCGCGATGCCGGCATTCCCGACGCGCTGGTACTACGACGTGCTGCGCGCGCTGGACTACATGCGCCTTGCGCGCCCGGAGCGCGACGAACGGTGCGCCGAGGCGGTCGAGATGCTGCGGAGCAAACAGCTTCCCTTCGGCCTGTGGAAGCTCGAGCTGACGCACCAGGGTCCGACGCTGTTCTCGATGGAAGGTGAGCACGAGGGCTTTCCGAGTCGCTGGATCACGATGCGTGCGCTTCGCGTGCTGCGCTGGTGGGACGAGCGCTGAGACGACGGATGCCCCGACCCGAGCTGCCGGAACAGTCGGGCCGGGGCATCCCGGAATGATCGCGCGGCCAACTATGCGCGCGCGGCCTCGCTCACCCGGCGAGCGGCGGCCAGCGCCTGCTCGAGGTCGGCCTTGAGGTCGTCGATGTTCTCCAGGCCGAGCGACAGGCGCACCAGGCCCGGCGTGACGCCGGTCGTGAGCTGCTGTTCGGGCGTGAGCTGCGAGTGGGTCGTGGACGCAGGGTGGATCACGAGCGAGCGCACGTCGCCGATGTTGGCGAGGTGGCTGAAGAGCGTCAGCGCGTTGACGAATTCGCGTCCGGCCTCGACACCCCCCTTGAGCTCGAACGACAGCACGGCGCCGACGCCCTTGGGCGCAAACTCGTTCGCCTTGGCGTACCAGGGCGACGTGGGCAGTCCCGAGTAGTTCACCGAGGCGACGTCGGCCTGGTTCTCGAGCCACTCCGCGATCTCCTGCGCGTTCTGCACGTGACGCTCGATGCGCAGCGACAGCGTCTCGATGCCCTGGATGAGCAGCCACGCGCTCTGAGGCGAGATGGCGGCGCCCAGGTCGCGCAGCAGCTGCACGCGGGCCTTGATGATGTACGCGAGTCCGTCGCCGACCGCTGCCGTGTACGAGGCGCCGTGATAACTCGGGTCGGGAACGGTCAGACCCGGGAACTTGTCCACGTTCTTCGACCACTCGAACGTGCCGCCGTCGACGATCACACCGCCGATGACGGTGCCGTGACCGCCGAGGAACTTGGTGGCCGAGTGCACGACGATGTCGGCACCGAACTCGAACGGCTTGATCAGGTACGGCGTCGCGATCGTGTTGTCGACGATCAGCGGGATGCCGTTCTCGTGGGCGATGTCGGAGACGAGGCGGATGTCGAGGATGTTGATCTTCGGGTTGCCGATCGTCTCGGCGAAGAACAGCTTCGTGTTCGGCCGCACCGCGGCGCGCCACTCCTCGGCGTCGTCCTGGTTCTCGACGAACGTCACGTCGATGCCGAGCTTCTTCAACGTGTACTTGAAGAGGTTGTACGTGCCGCCGTAGATCGAGCTTGACGAGACGATGTGGTCTCCGGCCTCGGCGATGTTCAGCACCGCGATCGTCTCAGCCGCCTGACCGGAGGCGAGGAGGAGGGCACCGGTGCCGCCCTCGAGCGCGGCCACGCGCTCCTCCACGACGGCCTGGGTCGGGTTCATGATGCGGGTGTAGATGTTGCCGAACTCCGCGAGGGCGAAGAGATTCGCCGCGTGGGTCGTGTTGTCGAAGACGTAGGACGTGGTCTGGTAGATGGGCGTTGCGCGCGCCTTCGTGACCGGGTCGGGCTGGGCGCCGGAGTGGATCTGCTTGGTCTCGAAGCGCCAGTTCTCGGGTGCGGACATGTGCGTGCTCCATCGGGTATGTCGAACGGCGGCTGCGGACGCTGCGGCCTTCATAGAGAGTAGGGATGCCGGGCACCGTCGACAACGAACGGGAAATGTGCCGTAATACCGTCCACCCTCGACGTGCACCGCGAAGGCGCGTTCGGGGGCCCGGGATCGTGGGTAGCGTGGGAGACATGGTGACGCGACGTGCAGTGGTGACAGGGGCCAGTTCCGGGATCGGGGAGGCGGCGGTGCGGGCATTGCGCGCGACCGGCTGGGACGTCGTGGCCGTCGCCCGTCGCGCCGGCCGCCTGCAGAAGCTCGAGCAGCAGAGCGGAGCCGTTGCGTACGCGGCGGATCTGACGCGCCAGGAGGATGTCGATGCGCTTGCGGCGTGGTTGGCAGAGTCGGGCCGGGTGCACGCGCTCGTGCACGTGGCCGGCGGCGCCCGTGGAACGGATCGCGTCGAAGACGGCGACCCGGCCGACTGGCAGTGGATGTTCGACGTCAACGTCCTTTCCGCTCAGAGACTGGTCGCAGCCCTGCTGCCGCAGTTGCGCGAGGCGGCGGCATCCGACGGGCATGCCGACACACTCTTCGTCACCTCGACCGCTGCGGTGACCGCGTACCCGGGCGGGTCGGGTTACAACGCCGCCAAGGCGGCCGAGGCCAGCCTGGCGCACGTGCTCCGGCTGGAGCTGAACGGCGAGCCGATCAGAGTCGTGGAGGTCGCACCCGGCATGGTCTACACCGAGGAGTTCACGCTCAATCGCCTCGGCGGAGACCGCGACGCCGCCGAGCGCGTCTACGAGGGCGTCGAGCACCCGCTCACCGCGACCGATGTCGCAGATGTGATCGCGTACGCGCTGAACGCTCCCGGTCACGTCAACCTCGATCTCATCACGATGCGCCCCGTCGCGCAGTCGGCGCAGCACCTGCTCGCCCGCGGACCGCTCCGCGTGCGCGGCGGCGACTGACACCATCCTCAGACCCACCCCGACGACGCAGGAGGCAGCATGGCAGAGGCGACAGGCGAACGCGAGCGGCTCTCATGGGATCAGTTCGGCGAGGCGTCGCGGCAGCTCGCCCGGTCAATCCTCGAGGACGGGTTCGCGCCGGAGGTGGTGGTCGCGATCGCGCGCGGCGGGCTGCTGCCGGCGGGCGCGATCGCGTACGCGCTCGGGGTGAAGAACTGCGGAGCGCTCAACGTCGAGTTCTACACCGGCATCGGCACGGTGCTGGACGCTCCCGAGGTGCTGCCGCCGGCTCTGGACATCGCGTACCTGGGCGGGCGCCGCGTGCTGCTCGTCGACGACGTGGCAGACAGCGGACGCACGCTCGCGCTGGCGGTCGCACTGCTGCGCGACCGCGGAGCGGATGTGCGCTCGGTCACCGTGTACACCAAGCCCGGTTCCATCGCGACGCCCGACTACTCCTGGCGGGAGACCGACCTGTGGATCGATTTCCCGTGGTCGTGGCAGGGCGCCGTGGCCGTCGACGACGATGCCGCGCCGGTGCTCGGCGGGGCCGCCGACGGAGCCTGAGGCGTGGCAAGATCGCTGGCCGAGCTGGCGGATGCGGGGCTGATCGACGCCGGCTGGGCTCGTGCGCTGGAGCCCGTCGCCCCCGACATCGCCGCTCTCGGCGAGCGTCTGCGCGGTGAGGTCGCGGCCGGGCGCCGCTACCTGCCGGCGGGTGATCACGTGCTGCGGGCCTTCCAACGCCCGCTGGCGGGCGTCCGGGTGCTGATCGTGGGCCAGGACCCGTATCCGACGCCCGGTCACCCGATCGGCCTGTCGTTCGCGGTCGAGGAGCACGTGCGCCCCCTGCCCCGCAGCCTCTCGAACATCTACCAGGAGCTGAACGACGACCTCGGCATCCCGCCCGCATCACACGGCGACCTGTCGGCGTGGAGCGATCAGGGCGTCATGCTGCTGAACCGGGTGCTCACCGTCGCACCCGGCTCCCCGGCGTCGCACCGCGGCTGGGGGTGGGAGAAGGTCACCGAGCATGCGATCCGCGAACTCGTCGACCGCGACGGAGCGCTCGTCGCAATCTTGTGGGGGAGGGATGCCGCGAACCTGCGACCGCTGCTCGGGTCGACCCCCGTCATCGAGTCTCCGCATCCGTCGCCGCTCTCCGCCAGCCGCGGCTTCTTCGGATCCCGTCCGTTCTCGCGGGCCAACGAGCTGCTAGAGAAGCAGGGTGCCGAGCCTGTCGATTGGCGGATACCGGCCCGAGCGTAGGCTGTCGGAATGCTGGAGGAGGAGTACGACAGGGACCGCCGGCGGCTGCCGCGGCACCTTCGCAGACCGCCCCCTCCCGTGCCGGAGTTCACGTACACGATCCGGCCGGTCGAGGAACGCGATATCCCCGACATCCGCGAGATCTACAACTACTACGTGACCAACTCGGTCGTGACCTTCGACGAGAAGAAGTGGACGCTTGCGCAGTGGCGCGAGAAGGTCGCACTCCTGGCCAAGCTGAAGCTTCCGTTCCTGGTCGCGCAGTCCCCGTCCGGGCAGATCCTCGGATATGCCCTCGTGCAGCCGATGTCGAGCAAGTCGGCGTACCGGTTCTCGGTCGAGAACTCGATCTATCTGGGGCACGCCGCCGCAGGCAAAGGGCTCGGGCGTGCGCTGCTGCAAGCGCTCATCGCAGCGTGCGAACAGGCCGGGATCCGCGAGATCGTCGCGGTGATCAGCGACAAGGGCGCCGAGGCCTCCGTCGCCCTGCACGAGAAGCTCGGCTTCGTCGAGGTCGGGCGCATGGGCCGGGTCGGGTTCAAGTTCGGTCGCTGGCTGGGGACGATCTACCTGCAGAAGCACCTCAAGCCGAAGGGGCGCCGGCGTCTGTTCGGTCGCTGATCAGCGGGCCGTCCGGGGCGGCCGCGGTTCGGTCTTCGCCGCGCGCACGGCGTCGATGAGATCCCGCCACGGACCCTGCACCTCAGGGTCGGCGAGAGCTGCCTCGCGCGCCGCATCGCCGCACCGGGCGTCGACGTGCCAGACGAACCGGTCGGCCCCGATCGGCGCGAGGTCGCGCGCCGGGTCGGCGGCATCCCACGGACAGCCGTCGATGAGCGCGATCCACTGCGGCGCCTCGGCGGTGTCGGGCTCGGCATGCCAGGTGCGTCGCAGGCCCGCGAAGCCGCCGGTGCGGGTGACCGTGACCGCGACCACGATCACCCCGTCGCGCCGCGGCGCATCCGGCTCGCCCTGCGAGCCCTTCTCCGGCCCGCCCTGCGAGCGGCCGTCAGGCGTCGGTTCCGTCATCGAACACGCCGACACCCGTCCAGCCCGCCCGGACCGCGTCGACTTCCTCCGATCCCTCACCGTACTCCGCCTCGGCCGATGCCACCGTGGCGCGGGCGAACGCGGCGAAATCCGACGTGGGCGAGAGCGTGCCGGAGGTGAGGGTCCGGTACCAGATGAGCCCGGCGCGCTCCCACGCCCGGCCGCCGAGAGCTGTCGCCGTCAGATAGAACGCGTGGTTCGGGATGCCGGAATTGATGTGCACGCCGCCGTTGTCGTCGGGGGTCTGCACGTAGTCGTCCATGTGCGCCGGCTGCGGGTCGCGCCCGAGCACGTCGTCGTCGTACGCCGTGCCCGGTGCAGCGAGCGATCGCAGCGCGACGCCCTGCACGGCGGGCGTGAAGATGCCCTCTCCGATCAGCCAGGTCGCCTCCTCGGTACTCTGGCCCAGGTGATGCTGCTCGGTGAGGGCGCCGAACACGTCGGAGAGCGACTCGTTGAGAGCGCCTGATTGGCCCTGATACACCAGCCCGCCCTCGTACTCGGTCACGCCGTGGGCGAGCTCGTGCGCGACCACGGTGAGCGATTGGGTGAATCCGACGAAGATCTCGCCGTCGCCGTCGCCGAACACCATGCGCTCGCCGTTCCAGAATGCGTTGTCGTAGTCGCGGCCGTAGTGGACCGTGGCGAGCAGTTCCCCGCCTGCGCCGTCGATGCTGCTGCGCCCGTACGCATCCCAGTAGAAGTCGAAGGTCGCGCCGAGTCCGTCGAAGGCCTCGTCGACATCGGCATCGCCGGTCGGCGGGTCGTCTTCTCCGCGCACCCGCACGCCAGGGAGATTCTCCAGGTGGCGCGCGTCGGAGATGGTGCGGTCGGGTGCCGGCCCGCCCTCGAACACCAGGGTTCCCGGTTCTTCGACCGACATGCGTATCCGGGAGCGCACCGTGCGGTACTCCCGGGGAGTCTCGAGGGTGGCGCGGGCGGCGTGCGCCGCCCGCGCCCAGGTGGGTTCGCGGGCCGCCGCGATCCGGGCCAGCAGATACGGGGGGACGATCGCGTGCGTCATGATCCGAGGTTAACCCGCGCCCCCGACCCCCTTGCTCGCGAGGGGCGTCAGGCGCCGCCCGGATCTATCGCCGGGATCGAGGCGAGCAGGCGCCGCGTGTAGGCGACCTGCGGCTGCATGAGCACCTTCTCGGTCGGACCGTCCTCGACGATGCGGCCGTCCTTCATCACGACCACCTCGTCGCACAGATTCTGCACGACGCCGATGTCGTGCGAGACGAGAAGCAGGGTCAATCCGTCGCGGACGCGCAGCTCGGCCAGCAGCTCGAGGATCTGCGCGCGGACGGTTACATCCAGCGCGGAGAGCGGCTCGTCGCCGACGAGCAGCTTCGGGCGGTGCACGACCGCGCGGGCGGTCGCGATCCGCTGACGCTGACCCCCAGAGAACTCGTGCGGGAACCGGTCGGCCATGGCCGCTTCGAGGCCCACCTCCTCCAGAACCTCTCGCACGCGCGCCCGGCGATCGCCCTCGATGCCCAGTGCCCACAGGGGTTCGCCGATGATGCGTCCGACGCTCATCCGCGGATCGAGCGACGCGTACGGATCCTGGAACACGATGCCGGTCTCGCGGCGCAGCCAGTGCAGGGCCCGCGTCTTGGCCGCGGCATCCACCGGTCGTCCGTCGAATTCGATCGAGCCCGCCGTCGGAGTGTCCAGCGCGAGCAGCAGACGCACGAGCGTGGACTTGCCCGATCCGGATTCGCCGATGATCCCCACCGCCGACCCTGCCCGCACGTCCAGATCGGCGTCATCGAGCGCGGTGGTGTACGCCGTCCGCTCGAACAGGCCCTTCTTCGGGACCCGGTACCGCCGCGTGAGCCCGCGGGCGCGCAGGATGACGTTCACGTCGCTGGTCCCGTCTGCGGCTCCGCCCCAGACGCCCGGCTCGCCGGCGCGTGACCAGGCCTCCAGAGCGTCGCCGTGGCATCCCGGAGCAGCCCCTGCGTCACACGCGAGGCGGGCGCACTCAGCAGAGTGGAGACCGGCGCGGCCTCGACCACCCGGCCGTCCTCCAGGACCACACCGTGCGTGGCGATCTGCGAGAGCACGGCGAGGTCGTGGGTGATGAACACGAGCGACATGCCGTCGTCCTCGACCAGCGAGAGCAGCAGTTCGAGGATCTCGGCCTGGATGGTCACGTCGAGCGCCGTCGTCGGCTCGTCGGCGATCAGCAGTCGGGGACGGCAGGCCAGCGCCATCGCGATCGCGGCGCGCTGCCGCTGGCCGCCGGACACCTGGTGCGGGTAGCGTGCGACGATCCTCTCGGGGTCGGGGAGTGCGACGCGAGCCGCCTCGGCCACGGCTCGCCCGCGAGCCTCCCTGCGCGAGAGGCCCTCGTGGATGCGGACCGATTCGCCGATCTGCCGGCCGATCGTGCGGATCGGATTGAGGGCCGTCCGCGGCTCCTGGAAGACGATCCCGATCTCGTCTCCGCGCAGCGTCGCCAGTTCACGGTCGGGCATCCCGATCAGCTCGCGCCCGTTCCACCGCACGCTGCCCTGTGCCGCTGCGCCGTCGGGAAGGAGCCCGAGGATCGCGAGGGCCGTGAGGGACTTGCCCGATCCGGACTCGCCGATGAGTCCCACGCGCGCGCCGTCCGGCACCGCGAACGACACGCCGTCCACGACGCGGCGCTCGCCGATGTCGATCCTCAGATCGGTGACCTCCAAGCTCATGCGACCACCTCCGGCACGTGCCGGATCGCTCCGCGGGGCGGATGCAGCGGGTCGCGGCCGCGGGAGAGTGTCGGGTCGGTCGCTTCGCGTAGCGCATCGCCCAGCAGGTTCAGGGCCAGCACGGTGAACGTGATCGCCAGGCCCGGCCACAGCACCGAAAGCGGATACACCGTGATGTACTGCTGCAGTTCGGCCAGCAGCAGGCCCCACGACGGCTCGGTCACGGGTGCCCCGAAGCCGAGGTAGGACAGACCCGCCTCCGCGAGGACGGCTACCGCCATGCCCCACGACAGCTGCACGATGAACACCGGTGCGACGTTCGGGAGCAGGTGGCGCCAGAGGTTCTGCAGGGGAGAGAGTCCCGACGCGCGGCCGGCCAGCACGAAATCGCTGTGCAGCACGCGCCGCAGCTCGGGGCGCGTGACGCGGGCGATGTTCACACCGAATCCGATGCCGACCGACCAGATCACTACCGCGAGCGAGCCGCCCCACACTGCACTGATCATCATGGCGATGATCAGCACCGGGAAGGCGATCAGGATGTCCACCAGCACCGCCACCGACTCACGCATCCACCGCGCGGTGAGCGCGCCGAGCGCGGCCAGGGACACGCCGATGACCGTCGCGATCACGCCGGCGCCCACCGCCACCAGGACGGTCGTGCGCGACCCCGCCATGAGCAGACTCAGGATGTCGCGCCCGGATCCGTCGGTGCCGAGGAGGTGCGGCCAGCCGGGCAGTACCCACCGGTTCGAGATCTCGACCTGGCGGGGATCGAACGGTGTCCAGAACAGCGACACGATGGCCGTGACGACCACGACCACCACGACGATGAGACCGAATCGCCCGGTGGACAGTCCCCAGAGCCGTTCGAGCCACTTCACCTTCAGCCGCGTTCGCCCGGTCATGTCGACTCCCGCTGTCGAGGATCGATGAACCGGTGGAGAAGGTCGACGACGAAGCCGACCACCAGCACGAAACCGGTGAGCACGAGCAGTTCGCCCTGCACCTTCGGAAGATCCCTCGCGCTGACGTCGGCCACGAGCATCCGTCCGATGCCGGGCAGGGTGAAGAGCTGTTCGATCACCACCGCCCCGACGATGATGCCGGCCACCTGGAGCCCGAGCACCGTCACGACCGAGAGACCGACGTTCGGCAGGCCGTGCCGGATGAGGGCCGCATTCCGCGTGAGTCCCTTCGCGGCCGCGGTGCGCACGTAGTCCTGACCGACGGCCTGCATGGTGGCGCTGCGCACGAACCGCATGAGCATCGCGCCCTCGACGATGCCGATGGTCAGAGCCGGCAGCAGCAGCGACCGCAGGGCCGCGGCCGGCTCGTCCCATCCCGCCCGGGGGAACCCCTGCGCCGGCAGCCAGCCGAGCCACACGGCGAAGACGACGACCAGCATCATGCCCGCCCAGACGACCGGCACCGCGGCCAGCGTCTGCGCGCCGACGCTCAGCGCGGTGCCGTCGGCGCGGCCGCGGCGCATCGCCGACAGCACGCCGAAGGGAAGGCTGAACAGCAGAGCGATCGTCAGCGACATGATCCCGAGCGGGACCGTCACCTGGGCCTTCTCGGCGAGCTCGGAGGTGACGCTCGATCCGGTGAGCAGCGACGAGCCCAGATCGCCTCGGAAGACGCCGGCGATCCAGTCGAGATACTGGGCCACGAGCGGCTGGTTCAGGCCCAGCCGCTGCCGGATGCCCTCGACCTGCTCCGGCGTGCTGTTGGTGCCGGCGATCAGCTGCGCGATGTCACCGGGGAGCACCCGCAGAGTGAGGAAGATCAGCACGCTGGCGACGAGCAGCCCGAGCAGGAGCAGGGCCAGCCGTGTCAGCGTGTAGCGGATCACCCGTTGCTCTTGGCGAGCTCTGCGAGATTGAGGCGCTCGTTCACGTTGATCGAGGGCATACCGGTGATGTTAGTGCCGACCGCGACGACGGAGGCGCCGTTGTAGAGCCAGTCGCCCGCGGCGTCCTCGGAGACGATGCGTGCGGCCTGGGCCAGCAGGTCGGCGGCCTCCGTCTCTTCGGTCGCGGCGAGGGACTGCGCGTAGAGCTCCTGAACCTCGGGGTTGTCGTACGTGAAGTAGTACTCCGGGTTGGCCCAGTTCTCGAAGTCGTGCGCTTCGGTGTGCAGCACGAAGCTGAGGTCGTAGTCCTTGTTGATGTAGACGTCGTTCAGCCAGGTCGGGAAGTCGACGGAGCTCACCTCGAGCGTGATGCCGACCTCGTTGAGGTCCGAGACGAGGATCTGCGGGATCGTCGTGGAGTAGAAGCTCGGAATGGTCAGTTCGAGCGTGAGATCTTCGACGCCCGCCTCGGCCAGCAGCGCCCGGGACGCTTCGGGGTCGTACGGGGCGACATCGGAAAGGTCTTCGTAGCCGGGGTCGAGCGACGGGATGGGGCCGTACAGCGTCTCACCCGACTGGCCGGACTCGATGAACGCGTCGTGGTCGATGGCCTGGCGGATCGCCTGTCGCACCCGCTGGTCGGCCAGCGGGCCGCCCGGTGCCTGGTTGAACGCGAGCGTGCCCTTGTCCGTGGACTCTCCGAGCACCAGCGCGAACTCACCGGTCGCCTCGATCTGCTCCTTGAGGTTCGCATCGAAACCGGTCACCGCGTCCACTTCGCCGGCCAGCGCCGCATTGAGCGCGGCCTGGTTGTCGGGGATGTAGTCGAAGACCACCTCGGCCACCTGCGCGGCATCCCCCCAGTAGTCGTCGTAGCGGGCGAACGTGATGCTGTCGCCCTGCCGCCAGGTATCCAGGGCGAAGGGTCCGGTGCCGTTCGCGTTCGTCTGGTAGTCGACCGTGTCACCCTCTTTGAGAACGAGTCCCGCACGTCCGGTCAGGTTCCACAGCAGGCTCGAGTCGGGCTCGGTGAGCGTCAGGGTGATCTCCTGTCCCTCCGCCGCGATCGTGGCGACGTTCGCCAACCGCGAGGAGTCGCTCCACTCGGGGGTGTCCTTCCGGGTCTGCAGCGACCACACGACGTCCTGCGGGGTGAGCTCCTGACCGTCGTGGAACGTGACGCCCTCGCGGAGCGTGAACGTGTAGGTCAGGCCGTCCGAGGAGATCTCCCAGTCCTCGGCCAGTGCCGGAACGACCTCCTGCTCGGGAGTGCGCGAGACCAGGCCCTGGTAGATGTTGTCGACCAGGATCTGGTCCAGCGCCGCACCGGCCGTCTCCCGGATGTCGAGGTTGCCCGGCTCCAGGACGAGCCGGATGATCGCGGTCGCGTCGGCGTCGGGCTCGGGAGTGGAGGTGGGCTCCGGCGCGGAGCCTCCCGTGCACGCGGTGAGCAGAAGCGCTCCCGCGGCGAGCAGTGCGGCGGCGGCCAGGGAGGTGCGGCGGAGCATGGGGGTCCTTTCGGAAGATCATCCGAGCTGGGCGGATGCCTCGGGCGGGCGACGTGCGACGATCTCAGGTCGCTCCGATAGTCCAGCCTAGAGAACCGGTGAACCACGTCAGGCGCCCGCTACCCGGAACGCAACAGAAGCGTTAACCCTTCCCCGCCAGCTCGCGCAGGCGCGTGCCGAGGTCCACCGGGATCTCCTCCTGGACGTTGTGGCCGGAGGGCACGACGACGAGGGATGCCGCGCGCACGTGCTGCTGGAATTCGGCGGAATCCGCATCCGTGACATAGCCGCGGTCGCCGCGGATGAGCGTCACCTGCGCCGACACGGCGGCCAGATCGTCCCACCCCGTCGCGGAAAGGACGCCGGACACGGCATCCGGCTGCGCCGTTGGTGCCGCAGCCTCGCTCGCGCGGGCAGCCCCCGCGGCGAGGCGGGCGAAGTGGTGCTTCCATTCGAAGCGTCCGTCCGGGCGCTTCCGCGAGTTGAGATACACGCCACGCTCGGCCGCGGCGCGTGACCCGCCCAGTCCGAAGCTCAGCGCCCGGTCGACCATCTCCTCGCGGCTCGACCAGTCGCTCGGGCCGGCGAAGAAATCGCGGATCTGGGTCGGGCCGGCGTGAGGGTCGACGCCGGGAGTGATGTCGATGATGACGAGCTCCCGGACGAGGTCGGGTCGGGATGCCGCGACCGCGGCGGCGGTCAATCCACCGAGCGACTGCCCGACCAGCAGCTGAGGACCGGCCGTCCACGCGTCGATGCCGGTTGCCACGTCGGGTGCCAGGATGCGTCCGGTGTATACGGCGTCGGCGCGCCACGACGAATCGCCGTGGCCGGGGAGGTCGATCGCCAGGGCGGGCAGCCCGAGGGCGAGGATCGTCGTGTCCCAGGTGTGGGCGTTGAGCCCGACCCCGTGCAGGAAGGTCACGGCGGGGGCCGCGTCGCCGTAGCGCAGCGCACTCAGCGTGCGGCCGTCGGGGAGGGTCAGACCGACGCGCTCGCCCCGGGGGATCGCGGTGCGGATGCCGAAGTCCTCGGCCTGGCCGGAGAGGAAGGAGAACTCGTCGACGGGTTCGTTCACTCTGTCATTCTGCCGGTACGGTCACGCCCGGCGACCCGCTCGGTAGGCTGGCGGCATGAGCGAACTGGCCCGTGTGCACCTGTCGAAGTCCGCTCCGGATGCCTACAAGGCGCTCGCCGCGTTCTCCAAGACGGTCGGCGGAATCGCCGACGGTGCGGGCATCGACCCGCGGCTGAAGGAGCTCGTGCAGATCCGGGTGTCGCAGCTGAACGGCTGCGCGTACTGCGTGCGTGTGCACGTGGAGCGGGCCACGAAAGCCGGGGTCACGGCCGACGACATCGCCCAGCTCCCGGTCTGGCGCGAGTCGGGCGTCTTCTCCGACCGCGAGCGCGCCGGATTCGAGCTCGCGGAGTCGTTCACCTTCATCCACAAGGACGGTGTGCCCGACGACGTGTACAACCGGGTCGGCGGCATCCTGAGCGAAGAGGAGTACATCGGCCTCAGCTGGATCCTCGTCTCGATCAACGCCTTCAACCGGGTCGCGATCGCGGGCCGCTACAGCGTTCCGCCGCGCGACGACCTGGTCGGAGAGGATCGCGACGCCGCCTCGGGCGCGGCCTGGTGATCCCACCCGTCGTTCCGGTGATCTCCGGAGCCGTCAACTTCCGCGATGTCGGCGGGCTGCCGGCCGGCGGTGCGCGCACGCGGTCGGGTGTGCTGTTCCGGTCGGGCAACCTCGCTCAGCTCGACGACGAGGGCACCGCTGCACTCGGCGCCCTCGGCATCCGTCGCATCATCGACCTGCGCGCCGACGACGAGGTCGCCCACGCTCCCAGCCGGGTGTCCGGACTGGAGGTGCGCACACAGCGCATTCCGCTCTTCCTCGGGTCGGTCGGCTCGTTCTTCGCGGAGGACATCCCGCTCGACGAGATGTATCGACGGCTCGTCGAGGACTCCTCGGCCCTCGTGGTCGAGGTCGTGCGGGGAATCGTGGCCGACCAGCCGGTGCTCGTGCACTGCACGGTCGGGAAGGACCGCACCGGGGTGACGGTCGCGCTCGCGCTCGCCGCAGCGGGTGTGGAGAGAGAGGCCGTCATCGCCGACTACGCCCGCACCGAGGGGCTGCTGCCGAAGTGGCGCAACACCCGCGTCCTGGCGCTGCTCAGGTCGATGCATCCGGATGCCGTGAATCTGGAAGACCTCGTGGCCCGCTCGCCGGCCCCGGTCATGCGGGATCTGCTCACGGGGCTCACCGCGCGATACGGGTCGCCGGCCGACTACCTGCGCGCGCACGGCATGGCAGACGACGAGTTGAACGAGCTGCGCCGGATCCTGGTCCAGCCCGATTGACGGAGCGGCGCTGACTCACAGTGAAACCAAGGTAAGGCAACCCTTGGTTCGCGGTATAGTGAAGGAGTCATGAGCCACACCACCGAGCACAACGCCGCAGCCTGCCGCTCCTCGCGGCACACGCGCGTGCAGCACCTGATCACGGCCGACGAGTCCTCGCTCGCCGAGCTCGAGGTCCTGCTGGCGACGCTGCCGATCTGCTCGACAGGTCGTGTCTTCGTCGAGGTGCCCGATGCCTCCTGGCAGGGCGAGCTCACCGCGCCCGGCCGCATGGTCGTCACCTGGCTCGACCGCGCTGCCCGCTCCGGCCTGCCCGGATCGGGTCGCGGCTGCGCACCCGGCCAGGCTCTCGCCCGCGCCGTCACGGCCTGGGCCGACGAGATGCTCTGCGAAGAAGACGACCACACGCGTATCTTCCTGATGGGCGGCTACCTCGGGACGGCCGATATCGTCGATCACCTCACGATGCGCAGCGGCATCCCGGCCGACGCGATCCACACGCCTGCTCGCTTCGGGCTCGCCACCGCACGCTGACCCGGCCCACCTGGGCCGAGGTCGCGCTGCGCTGTCGTTGCGGGGTCTTGTCCTCGGATGCGCGCGGTGCTAGAAATGCGCCATTCGAGTTCTGGGGGCAGACAGCGGGCGCGTCGTTGGGGAGCGCCTGCGCAAGTGTGTGGAGATGCAATGAAGAAAACACTGGCTGGCGCCGCGATCTGTGCGGCATTGATCCTCGGTTCGAGCGGCGCGGCATTCGCCGGCGAGGTGGGCGGCAGCGGGAAGGGCACACAGGGACCCGCCCACGCGAACTCAGCGTGCGTGTACTCAGGACTCGAGGATGGCTCGGAACCGGGCACCACGGCAGGGCCGGGCAACGTACAGAACTGGGGTCACGCCAAGAACAGTCCTGACGTCGTCAGCCTGCGTGGCGCGGCCGAGGCCGAGGTCACATTCGAGGTCGCGCCCGGTGTCTTCGTCACCGTCACGACAGGGTGCAATCCTCACGTCGGCGGCGGGCCGGAGTGACCTCTCCCCGCTGATACGGCGGCGTGGTCGGAATCCCTTCCGGCCACGCCTCTTCAGCGCGCTCGCCGGGGGACGTAGTTGCCGTCCTCGAGCCCGGCTTCGATCTCGAACCGGTTGCGGAGGGGGTCGCGCCCGGCGATCAGGTAGAGCACCGGCATCAGAAAGCCGTAGCGGCGCCACTGGCGCGCGTGCACGGCTTCATGCCTGACGATCCCGTCGGTGACCGGATCGTCGCCGGTGAGGTAGCACCCACCCACGCACACGCCGCCGCGGCGGAACGCCCAGCGCGGCATCCCGCGGAAGATCCACAGCCCCCCGCGGCGCTCCACGCGGCCCGTGCTCCAGATCGATCCCCAGATCCAGCCCACTGCGGTACCCCATGCGTAGCCGGCGAGGCTCACCGGGGAGTCGAGGAACGGCAGGAACCGGTCGACGCGTCGTCCGCGCGCGACGGCGCGGTCGGCCGCCTCGCGCCACCCGAGGGGCGGGGTCGGAATCGGACTCACGCCAGCGCTCCGACGATCCTCAGGATCGTGCCGAGGTCGTCGACCGCGGCCGACGGCGAGGGGGGTGCGAAGCCGGTGATGCTCGATCCGACCAGGGGGAGCGCCGCGCGCACGTGCGAGATCGAGGCGAGCAGCTCGGCGAGCGTGACGCCGAAGGGGACGGATGCCGTCACCCCGCTCATCGCGGCGGGATCGAGGACGTCGAGGTCGACGTGGATGTACACGGCGGTCGCACCGGTGGCGACCACGGCGGCGGCGAGCGCGTCGGGGGAGGAGAGGGCAGCAGCGTCGATGACGCTCAGCGCGAGCGCGGTCGCTGTCTCCTCTTCGGCCGGCTCGTATTGGCGGGCACCGGCCAGGACGAGGCGATCCCGTCCGACGGCTCCGGGCTCGAGCACGAGGCCGTCTGCGCCGTCACCGAGAATCGCCCGGAGGGCCATGCCGCTGAACGCGCCGGACGGCGACGAGTCCGGCGTGTGCAGATCGGGATGCGCGTCCAGCCAGACCAGGACCAGGTCAGGATGCCGCCGCGCCGCGTGGCCGACGGCGCCGACCGCGACGCCGCAATCGCCGCCGATCAGCATCACCGGCTCGGTGAGGGGCGCGAGCTCGAGATCGACGAGTTCCCGGGTGCGGCGCAGCGTGCTGAACCGGAGCACGCCGGTCGCGACGGATTCGCCCGCTTCGAGGGGGATCTCGACCGTCGTGCACGACGAGCGCGGCAGGTCGCCCGCGATCGCCTGCGCGCCGTCGATGAGCTGCATCGCACGGGACGAGGGCGAACCCTGCCATTGCGGGACGATCACGAATCGGGCCATGTCCTCATCTTCGCGCACCCGCCGCCGTCCCTCGGCGCGAAACCTCCACCGTATGCGAAACCCTCCGCCCCGTCGATAAGAGGCGGAGGGTTCGCACCGCTCGAGGGTTTCGCGCTCAGAGCCCGGCCCTCTCATCTCCTACGGCGTGTACGGAGCCGTCGGCGCGTCGATCGCCGCCTGCGCCGGAGCGCCGCCTGCCTTGAGCTCGGCCAGACGCGCCTCGACCTCGGTCAGCTCGCCCACGTCCTCGAGAGCATTGAACTGCGCATCGAGGCTCGATGCGGCCAACTCCTCCTTGCCGGCGGCAAGCGCCTCCTGGCGGCGGACCTTGTCTTCGAAGCGTCCGAGCTCGCTGGTCGGGTCGAGCACGTCGATCGACTTGACCGCATCGTGCACCTTGACCTGCGCTTCGGCGGTCTTCGCGCGCGCGAGCAGCTCGCTTCTCTTGCTCTTGAGCTGCTCGAGCTTCTGCTTCATGCCGTTGAGGCCGTCCTTGAGCTTGGCGACGATCTCGGTCTGCGACTCGATCGTCGGCTCGACGGCCTTCGCCTCGCGCTCCGAGCCGATCTGGCGCTGGAGGGCGATCTTGGCCAGGTTGTCGAACTTGTCGGCATCCGCTGTGCTGCCCGCGGAGCGCAGCTGGTCGGCCTTCTTGCTCGCCGCCAGCGCCTTGTTGCCCCATTCGGTGGCTTCCTGGAGGTCTTCCTCGTGGTCGCGCTCCAGCAGGCGCAGGTTGCCGATCGTCTCGGCGATCGCCGACTCGGCATCGGCGATGCTGTTGGTGAAGTCGCGGACGAGCTGGTCGAGCATCTTCTGCGGATCCTCGGCCGAGTCGAGCATCGAGTTGATGTTCGCCCTCAGGAGGGTCGAGATGCGACCGAAGATGGACTGCTTGGCCATCCGGGTTTCCTTCCTATCGGTGGTACGGAACGTACGTGTGAAGACGTTGCGGGACTGCGTCGTTCGGGGCCTGCTCAGAAGCGACCACCTCCTCGGCGACCGCGCGTGCCGCCGCCGCCGAAGCTGCCGGGACTCATGCGGCCGCGGCTCGAGCCGCCGCCTCCGCCGAACACGCTGCCGAGTCCGCCGGACGAGCCGCCGCGGCTGAAGCCGCCGCCGCCCCCTCCGAGCAGGGAGTTGATCACGATGCCGCCGAGGATCGCGCCCATCATCCCGCCCCCGGAGTCACCTCCGCCGCCTCCGCCGAGCATGCCGCCCATGCCCCCGCCCTGGAACGCGCCCACATCGTGCTGGGCGTACTGGATCGCCTGACCGGCGAGCTGGTTGGCCCGCTGGGCGTACTGCAGGGCCTGCTCGGGGTTCGCGGCCTGCAGCTGCTGAGCCTGCACGAGCGCCGCGCCCGCCTCGGCGAGGCGCGTGCGCGCTTCGGCGCCGATCGCACCGCGGCGCGCGACGATGTAGTCCTCGGCGGCGGAGACCTGCGCCTGGGCCTGCATGATCTGCTGGCCGATCATCTGCTGGGCGCGCTGGGCCTGGGCCGCGGCATCCCGCACACTGCCGACGACCGCGTCGATCTGGCTGTTCGCCGCCTCGAGGTTCTGCAGGGTGAGAAGGGGGCGGCGGGCGGTGCCGGCGAGGTTCGCTCGCGCCGCGTCGACCTGCTGGCGGGTGGCGGCGATCGCGGCGGCCACGCGTCCGTCGGCGTCGGGAAGAGCGGATGCCGTGGCGATGTCGCCTTCCAGTTCGGCGATGAGGGCGGCGGCGCTCTGCTCGCCCTGTGCGAAGTCGCGGCCCAGCTTGTCGATCGCGTCCTCCAGCAGGACCGCCTGCCCCACGGCCTCTTCGGCCGCGCGGATGCCCACCGCTGCCTCGCCGCCCTTGCCCGCACCGATCGCGGCCTGGGCCGCGGCGAGCTGCTCGTCGGCGAATTCGATGCGCGCCCGGGCCTGCGCGGGGTTGTCGGCGACGGTGGCGAGGGCCTCGGGCGCATACGCCGCGGCGAGCGTGCGGAGCTGCTCGTCGGCGGCATCGACGGATGCCGCGGCCTTCGCCAGCTGGTCCTGCACGCGCGCGAGCGACTCGGGAGCGTTCTGCTCGAGTCGGCGCAGCTCGTCGAACTCGGCCGCCTTGTCGTCCAGGCCCGCGTTCGCCTCGTCGCACAGCCGGATGATCTCCGCGTTCCAGGAACGCGTCTGCTCTTCGCTGTCGGGGGTGGCGTCATCGAGCTGCTGCTTGATGGTGAACGCCCTGTTGAGGTTCTCGCGCGCGGTCTGCAGCGCCTGCTGGAATTCGACCGTGGCGGCATCGCCGAACTGGGCGCGGGCGAAACCGAGCTCCTGGTCACTGGTCTTTACGGCGTCGTCGGTCTCCACGAGAGCGGACGACGCGCGCTGCGCCAGCTCCTTCACGTCGATCTGCTCGACCGGCGGTGCACCCGGCGCCGTCGGGCCGCCGACCTTCTTGCGGCGACTGCGGACGATGAGGAAGATGACCACGATCGCGAGCGCGGCGATCGCGAGGAAGACGATCAGGCCGACCGGGAAGCCGCCGCTCGCGCCGGAAGATCCGGCCCCGGCTCCCGACCCGCCGCCCGCGGCGTCGGCGAGGCCGGCGGCAGCGGCCTCGACCGCGCCGAGCCAGTCGTCGGCGGCGAGCTCGGGTTGGATGAGCTGCTGCTCTATGGTGGCCAGCTGATCCGGCGTGACCGGGCCCGCCGAGTCCCCGGAGAGGTAGTACTGGCGGGCGACAGTGGCGACCGCGAGGAGGTACTGCGTCGGGCCCAGGCCGTTCTCCTCGGCCGTCGTGTTGGCCCAGTCCTCCGAGGCTGTCGGGTTCGTGAACTCGTCGACGTACACGACCCACAGGTCCAAGCCCGTGTCGGTCTTGAGCTGATCGAGCCGCGTCTGCGCCTCGGATTCCTCGGCTGCGGAGAGCACCCCGACGTCATCGAGGACGTACCCGGAGCCGAGCGTCACCGGATCGGTCGCCGATGCGGCACCGGCCGCGCCCGCGAGCATGATCGCGAGAGCCGTCGTGAGCGCCAGGGCCCATCGCGCACGCATCGTTCCCCTCCTCGGGGACGCGCAGTGCAGGCCCCGAAGATCGAGTCTATTCACGCTCGGGGCGGACACGGTAGGTCTGCACCCACCTCGCCGGTAGGGCGGGTCGCACCGGCCCGAAACGCGCCCCGCGGGTAGCCTGTCGATTTCGGGAGGACCCTTGGACGATCGATACGGGACGGACGTGCTCGCGGACGGATGGCGAACCCACGGACGCCACCAGGTGCCCCGCGTGGAGGCTGCCGGCGACCTGGTGGTGGAGGTGGCCGCCGACGGATTCTGCGGCGCCGTCGTCGGTGTCGCATCGGGTCTCGTCGAACTCGAGGACCGACACGGCCGCCGCCGCCTGTTCCCGTTGGGGCCCGGCTTCCTCGTGGAGGGAGCGGACGTCGTGCTGACGCCGCCGGCGCCGGCGACGTCCCGAGTCCCGCAGCGCACGGCATCCGGTTCGTTCGCCGCACCCGAGACGCGCGCGCGCGTCGCCCGGGCCAGTCGCATCCTCGTGGAGGGGCGCCACGACGCCGAGCTCGTCGAGAAGGTCTGGGGCGACGACCTGCGCGCCGAGGGCGTCGTCGTGGAGTACCTCCAGGGCATCGACCTCCTGAGGTCCGCCATCGACGCTGAGCCGCCGTCGGCCGAGCGCCGCTACGGCGTGCTGGTGGATCACCTGGTCGCCGGCTCCAAGGAGACCCGCATCGCGGATGCGATCGCGCGCGGACCGCATGGCCGGCACATCCGCATCGTCGGTCACCCCCACGTCGACGTGTGGCAGTGCGTGACGCCGCGCGCCATGGGAATCCCGCGGTGGCCCGACGTGCCGCGCGGCACCGACATCAAGGTCGGCACCTGCCGTGCGCTCGGCTGGCCGTCC
Source organism: Microbacterium sp. (assembly GCA_035630115.1). Classification (GTDB taxonomy): domain Bacteria; phylum Actinomycetota; class Actinomycetes; order Actinomycetales; family Microbacteriaceae; genus Microbacterium. Next base: position 141,810 of record DASQLG010000109.1, read on the forward strand.
GACACTCCCGCGGATCTGGCTCGCGCCTGGCAGCGGATCCTCGGCCGCGTGAACAGCTACCGCGACCTCGATCCCGCCCTGCTCGGCAGGGTCGAAGAGCTCATCGACTTCGTCACGGGCTGAACGCCGTCGGTACGGCTCGTTAGCCTGGAGGGGTGTCCGAGTCCGCCGCTTTCCGCGATCGCCCGCTGTCCTTCGTTCGCCGCAACGGGCGGATGACCGACGGCCAGGAGCGTGCGTGGACCGATCTCGCGCCCCGCTACGTGATCGACGCACCCCGTGACGACGCGGCCACGAGCGTGCGACCCGGTGCCGCCATCGACCCCCGAGAGGTCTGGGGGAGGGACGCCCCGCTGATCGCTGAGATCGGCTCCGGACAGGGGCACGCGATCGTCCACGCAGCCTCGTCGCGACCAGACGTCGACTTCCTCGCGATCGAGGTGTTCACCGCCGGTCTTGCGCGCACGATGCTCACCGCCGAGCGGGCCGACGCCCGGAATCTGCGGCTCGTGGAGGCGAACGCTCCCGAAGTCCTCGCGCACCTGCTGCCACCGGCATCCGTCGACGAGCTGTGGATCTTCTTCCCCGACCCGTGGCACAAGAACAAGCACAACAAGCGGCGCCTGGTCACGGCGGAGTTCGCCGCGATCGCCGCCGGTGCGGTGCGCGACGGCGGCGTCGTGCGGATCGCGACCGACTGGGAGCACTACGCCCGGCAGATGCGCGACGTGATGGATGCTGCGCTGGAGTTCTCGCGCGCGTTCGAAGGGGAGTGGGCCGATCGCTTCGCCGGGAGGGTGCTGACCGCCTTCGAGCGCAAGGGCGCCCGGGCGGGTCGGGCCATCCGCGATCTGGTCTACACGCGGCTGGCCCGGGAATGACCGACGCCGAGGATGCGGCATCCGTCACGCCCGACGAAGAGGCGACGGCCACCACGGTCCCGCGCGACCGCTGGCGGATCCTGCGACCGCTCGCCCACCGCGACTTCCGTGCTTTGTTCATCGCGGTGGTGCTGTCGATCTTCGCCGCCGGCATGTGGGCCGTGGTCATGGTGTACGCCGTCATCGCGATCGGCGGCGGCCCTGTGGATCTGTCGCTGGTGGCGGCCTCCAACGCGACCGGCCTGCTGCTGTGCGCGATTCCGGGCGGCATCGTCGCGGACCGGGTGTCGCGCCGGCTGATCGTGCGCGCCGTGTCGCTCGTCGACTTCCTCGCGATCTCCTCCGTCGTCGTGGTCGGAGCATTCGGACCGGTCGGCATCCCGCAGCTCGTGGTCGTCGCGTTCCTCCTCGGGGCAGGAGCCGGGTTCTTCTTCCCGGCCTACAGCGCGATCCTGCCGCGCCTCCTCCCGCCCGGGCAACTCCTCGCCGCGAACGGATTGGAGGGGGCCATCCGCCCGGCCCTGCAGCAGGCAGCGGGTCCGGCGGCGGCCGGCATGCTCCTGGCGGCCCTGATCCCCGCGCACGCGGCCGTCGCGATCGCGATCGCCCACGGTGCGGCGTTCGTGATCCTGATGTTCCTGCGTCCCGAGCCCGCGCGGCAGCCGTGGGAGCACTCCGACGACGGGGTCGAGGCTGGGGATCACTCCGCGAAGAGCGTGTTCCACGACCTGCGCGAAGCGGTCGTGTTCACCGTGCGCACGCCCTGGCTGCTGTGGACGCTCCTGTACGCGACGTTGTGGGTGCTCGTGGTGGTCGGGCCGGAGGAGGTGCTGCTTCCGTTCCTCATCCGTGAGCGGATCGGCGAGGATCCGCGTCTGTTCGGCTTCCTGCTTGCCGTGTACGGAGCCGGCGGGGTGCTCGGGTCGATCGTCGTGTCGTCGCGGAAGCTGCCACGGCGCTATCTGACCACGATGAATCTGGTGTGGGGCGTCAGCACGCTGCCGTTCATCATCGTGGGGTTCACCGACCAGTACTGGCTGCTCATGGCGTCACTGTTCCT
>DASQLG010000110.1:0-9733 GCA_035630115.1 Microbacterium sp.
GTCGGGGCGGGGATGCTGAACTTCGGCACGACGCCCGCGGCTTCGGCGACGGGCTTCAGGAAGCGGAAGTGCTCGAGCATCGGATGGTCGGCGGGGAAGCCGACCGGCCCGTCGATGTGCAGGCCCAGCGGGCGGGTCTGAACTCCCTGGAACTGGATGCCGTGGTCGAGCTCGACGACGTTGACGCCGTCCAGCATCCCGAAGAAGTCGAAGTGCCACCACGAGCGGCGGAACTCGCCGTCGGTGGCGAGCTTGAGGCCGGCAGCGGCCTCGCGCTGGACCAGTGCGGTGATCGCGTCGTCCTCGACCGCGCGCAGCCCTGCGGCGTCGAGTTCTCCCGCGGCATGGCGCGCACGGGCGGCCTTGACCTTCTCAGGACGGAGGAAGCTGCCGACGATGTCGGCGCGGAAAGGGGGGTTCACTGACATACCCATAACCATAGTGACCCGACTCGGCCCGGCGAGGGGCGATGTCGAAGCTCCTCCGGATCGCCGAGCGTCAAACCGTGGGGATATCTTGGCGTCTCCGGGCGTTCGGAGGGGAGAGAGCGGCGATTTCGCCCTGCGCTTTGACGGTCGACGCAGCTGACCGCGCTAGGGAGTAGTCGACGACATCGACTCGAGGTACTCCATCGACCGCACTGACGAGGTGACCAGCGGCCGGAAGCGGCCGCCGGGTGTCGCGGAGGGATGACCGGTTGGCAGGTACGCGGCGCGCATGGCCGCGCCGATCTCGCGCGCGGCGCGGGTGAGGAGCTCGACGTGCGGAAGCGTCGGGGCGTCATCGTTCGGGACCACGACGCCGATCGCCGCGATCACATCGTCGTGAGCGCCGTACACGGGCACCGCGATGCCGCGCGACTCCTGGTGGATGTGACCGTCGCAGACGGCCCACCCATCGGAGCGGATTCGGCGCAGCACCGCGTGCAGTTCGGCCTCGGTCTGAATCGTGTGGTCGGTGTACCGACGCAGCGGAGCGGCCAGGACGGCGTCGACGACGGCCTGCCCCGAGTGCGCGAGCAGCACGAGGCCGCTCGAGGAGGCGTGCAACGGGATGCGGCCGCCGATGAGCGTCGCATTCACCACGGCGTCGCGGGCTGAGAGCCTGTCGAGGAACAGCACCTCGGTGTCGCTCAGCACGCCCAGCTGCGCGTGCTGCCGCACGCGCGAATGCACGGCCTGCAGGTACGGACGCGCAAGCTCGCGAAGTCCCAGCGCGCCCGGTGTGCGGCAGGCGAGCTCCCAGAGCCGCATCCCCAGCCGGTACGTGCGATCGGGCAAGCGCTCCAGGAGTCCCTCCCGCTCCAGCTCGCTCACGATGCGGTGGGCCGTCGATGGCGCGAGACCGGCGCGGTTGGAGATCTCGGAGAGCGTGAGGAAGGGGACCGCCGCCTCGAACGCGCCGAGGACGCGCAGGTGCTTGTGGAGGACGGATTCGCCGTCGGATGCGCGCGCCATCATGTCTCCTCGTCGAGTCCGGCCGGCCCGACGGTCGTGCCTTCCGCCATGCTACGAGCAGTTCCGTTGAACGGAAAGCCCCGTGCGCAGACCCCGCTTTCGGCATAGCGTTCCCCCGTAGCGGTCACGCGATCATCACGAAACCGTTATTCGTTCCAAAATCGTTGACAATCTCGTCCTCGATCCATAGCGTTTCCCTAGAGCGGTAGGTATGTGCCGCCGCACCCCCGAGCAATGACGCCAGCAGGGAGAGGTGACACATGGCCGCGCGGCTGAGTCTGAACGACGTGTCACTGCGCTTCGGCGGCATCAAGGTGCTCGAGGAAGTCACCTTCGGTGTCGAGCCCGGCGCGATCTTCGGTCTCGTCGGCCCCAACGGCGCCGGCAAGACGTCGCTGTTCAACTGCATCAGCGGCCACTACAAGCCCACGTCCGGCTCCATCAGGATCGACGAGACCGAGGTGCAGGGCTCGCAGCCTTCGTCGCTCGCCCGTCACGGCCTGGCGCGCACGTTTCAGCATCCCGCACTGCAGCTGCACTCCACCGTGCTGGAGAACGTGCTGCTCGGTGCGCACACGCGCCTCCCCGGGGGTCCGGTGGAATGGTCGCTGCGCGTGCCCCGGATGAGCCGCTCCGAGCGGAGCCTGCGCGCCGAAGCGCGTGAGCTGCTCGAGCGCAACGGCCTCGGGTGGGCGGCGAACGTGCATGCCGACGAGCTCTCGCACGGCCTGCACAAGGGAATCGAGCTGTGCCGCGCACTGCTGTCGAAGCCGACGCTGCTGCTTCTGGACGAGCCGGCCGCCGGTCTGCCCCACGTCGAGGTCGAGCAGTTCATCTCGACGATCAAGCGCCTTCGCGACGAGGAGGACATCACCGTCGTCATCGTCGAGCACCACATGGGCCTGATCGCGGCGCTCACCGACCGCGTGGTCGTGCTCGACCACGGCCGCAAGCTCATGGAGGGCACCGCCCTCGAAGCCCAGTCCGACCCCCGCGTCATCGAGGCCTACATCGGCAAGGAGGCCGCCGATGACGCTGCTTGAGCTCACCGGTGTCACCGCCTTCTACGGCCCCGTTCAGGTGCTCGAGGGCGTGTCGCTCTCGGTTCCCGACGAGGGGGCGGTCGGCATCCTGGGTGCGAACGGCGCGGGCAAGACCACGACGCTGCGCGCGATCAGCGGCACCGTGCGCGCCGGCGGAAAGATCGTCTTCGACGGCAAGGACATCCGAGGGATGCGGCCCGACAAGGTCGCCGCGCTCGGCATCGCGCACGTCCCCGAGGGGCGGGGCACGCTCTCCGGGCTCACGGTGCGCGAGAACCTCATGGTCGGCGCGTACCTGCGCAAGGACCGCAAGGGCGTCGAAGCCGACATCGAGTATTGCCTCGACCTGTTCCCCAACCTGAAGGAGCGGATCAAGTCCCACGGCTCGGCCCTGTCGGGCGGTGAGCAGCAGATGCTCGCCGTGGCCCGCGGGGTGATGGCCAAGCCCCGGCTGCTGCTGCTGGACGAGGCATCCCTCGGTCTCGCGCCGAGCACCGCCAAGAACGTCTATCAGGCGATCGGTCGCCTGCGGAAGGAGTCCGGCATCGCCATGCTCGTCGTCGAGCAGAACGCCAACCTCGCCTTCACGCTCGTCGACACCGCCACGGTGCTGGAAACGGGGCGCAACGCTCTGACCGGAACCTCGGCCGAACTCAAGGGCATGGACGAGATCCGCCGTGCCTACCTGGGGGGCTGACCGTGGGCACCTTCATCCAGCTCGTGATCGACGGCCTGTCGGCCGGATCGATCTACGCGGCGCTGGCCCTCGCGATCGTGCTGGTCAATCAGGCGACGGGCCTGATCAACTTCGCGCAGGGTGCAATGGCCGTGCTCGCGGCGTACTTCGCCTACTCGTTCATCCAGTGGGGTGTTCCCCTCATCCTGGCCATCCTGCTGTCGATCCTCGTGTCGTTCTTCCTCGGAGCATTCATCGAACGGTTCCTGATGAGGCGCTTCGAACGCGGCGAGCCAGATACCGCCATCGTGGTCACCGTCGGTCTGCTCACTCTGATCACCGGGCTCTGCGGCTGGATCTGGAGCTACAACAACCTGCAGTTCCCGTCGCTGTTCCCCGTGCAGAACATCAACATCTTGGGCGCCGTGGTGAGCGTCCGCTCGATCGGCACGACGCTGGTCATCGTCGGCATCATGTTCCTGCTGCAGCTGCTTTTCCTGGGGACGAAACTGGGCCTCTCGCTGCGCGCGGTCGCGATCAACCCGCAATCGGCGGCGTTCTCCGGTCTGCCCGTAGGACGCCTGCTGATGGTCGGATGGGGGCTGGCCGCCGGATTGGGAGCGATCGCCGGTGCCTTGATCGCCCCGTCGCTGACGCTGACGCCGGGAATGATGGATGCCGCGCTGGTGTACGCGCTCGCCGCGATCATCCTGGGCGGCATGTCCAGCCCGATCGGCGTCGTGATCGCCGCGTGGATGATCGGCGTGCTGGAGAACCTCGCGGCCGTCTACGTGCCGATCATCGGCTTCGATCTCAAGATCGCCGTGCCGTTCATCCTCATCTTCGTCGTGCTGATCGTGCGGCCGCAGGGGCTGTTCGGACGGAAAGAAGTGGTGCGGGTGTGATGGCCACCGCAGCGGGACTGATGACCAAGCCGTGGGTGCGGTGGGTCGCGATCGGCGTGGTCGTCGTGCTGCTCATCGTGGCGCCGCTGATCTTCCCCGCGTTCGTCAATCAGACCCTCGCGCGTATCGGCGTGTTCGCGGTCGCGGTGCTCGGGCTCAATGTGGTCATGGGCTATACCGGACAGGTATCGCTCGGTCAGATCTTCTTCGTCGGCGTCGGTGCGTACGTGACCGCGTACGGGGTGAACAACGACTGGAACATCGCGCTCGTCTTCATCCTCGCGGTCCTGATACCCGGCATCATCGGCCTCGGCGTCGCACTCGCGGCCGCGCGGCTGGGCGGTCTCGCGATCGCGATGGTCACGATCGCGCTGCCGATCGTCGGCGTGCCTCTTGCCAAGCGATTGTCGGAGTTGACGGGCGGATCCCAGGGGTCCTCGGCCCGCTTCTCGGCGGCGCCGGAGTGGACCGGCCTCTACGACGACCAGTGGCAGCTGTACATCGTGATCGCCATCGCGGGCGTCGTGTTCCTGCTGACCCGCAACCTCGTCCGCGGCAAGTACGGGCGCGCCTTCGCGATCGTCAAGGGCAACGAGGCGGTCGCCTCCTCGATGGGTATCTCGCCATACCGCTACAAGGTGCTGGCCTTCACGATCGCGTCCCTCATCGGCGGCGTGAGCGGCTTCCTGTACATGGTCGTCGTGCAATACACCTCTCCCGAGACGATGAGCTTCGGACACTCGATCTCGCTGCTGGCCGCGATGGTGATCGGCGGCGCCGGCAGCATCATCGGATCACTCCTCGGCGGCGCCTACTACGTCCTGGCGCCTCAACTCACCAACGCGGTGGACTCCAGCCTCACCGCGGTGCTGCAGGGCATCATCCTGCTCGTGATCCTCTTCGTGCTCCCCGGCGGACTCGTCTCGCTGCCGCGCTTGTGGAGACGACGCAAGCGTGAAGACCGGGGGATGCCGGCCGGCGGCGCCGGATCGGCCCAGGCCGCCACCGCGACGGTGTCGCCCACCCAGCCCGGCGCCTCCCCACTCGGCACAGTCTCCACCCCACCCGAATCCAACCCACCCACACAGTCACAAGAGAAGAGGCAGGACTCATGAGCACAATGCGCAGGAGAATGCGGATCACCTCGGTCGTCGCGGGCATCGGCATCGTCGCCGTCCTCGCCGCCGGGTGCGCCCGCGGGGGCGACGCCGACAGCGGCGGCGGCGATGCCACCGAGGGGCCGGCCGAGGCCAGCCCGGGCATCACCGACACCAGCCTGACGTTCGGCATCACCAGTCCGCTGACCGGCGCGACGGCCGGCCCGGGCAACTGCACCGTCGACGGCGCGCTCGCCTACTTCGGCGTCAAGAACGCCGAGGGCGGCATCGAGTTCGGCGACGGCAAGACCCGCACGATCGAGATCAAGGCCTACGACGACGGGTACGACCCGCAGAAGGCCCTGACCAACTTCCAGCAGATGGTCTCCGACGGCGTCTTCGCGGCAGGCATCGGACTCGGCACGCCGACGAACCGTGCGTGGCGCGAAGCGGCGATCGACGAGGGCGTTCCCCAGGTGCTCGTCATGACCGGCGACCCGCTTTTCAGCGATCGGGCTGAGAGCCCGATGCAGCTCGGCCTCGTCCCGATCTACCAGCAGGAGGGCGGTGCGTTCGGCGAGCTGCTCGCCGAATCGGGCGAAGACCACAAGGTCGCGATCCTGTACCAGAACGACGACTACGGCAGCGGCTACGTCGAGGGCTTCATGGAGGCCATCGAGGGTGCCGACAACGTCGAGGTCGTGAAGGAGCTCACGTACGAGGCGACCGACACGTCGGTCGACGCGCAGCTCACCGAGCTCGCCGCGAGCGGCGCCGACGTCTTCTTCAACGCCATGTCGATCACTCCGCTCGTGATCTCATCGCTGAAGAAGACGGAGGAGCTCGGGTGGCTGCCCAGCTGGTTCCTGCCCTCGAACACCTCGAGCCCCGGCGGCATCCTGCAGCAGCCCGATGTGAACGCGACGGCGTTCCCCGGCATCTACACGGTGGCGTTCTCACAGTCGGCCGCCAGTCCCACCTTCGCCGAGAGCGAAGAGGGCGCGGCATTCCTGGAAGCCATCGGCGAGTACACGAATCAGGAGGGCGTGCCCGCCTTCCCGCACTGCGTGTGGAGCTGGATCGCCGCCGCGACGCTCGAGCAGGCGTTCGCCGAGATGACGGAGCCGACCAGAGAGAGCTTCATGGAAGCGCTCATGGGCATCCAGGACTATGCAGCCCCGTTCATGCTCGAGGGTTCGACCATCGACACCACCGTCGACGGAAACCCCGCCGTGTCGAGCGTGGTCGTCCAGAAGTACAACGGGGCCGGTTACGCACCGGCGGAGACGTTCGGTGGCGAATGAGGCTGATCTGAACTGAGCTGACAAACCACTTTCTGCTCGAAACACCGCGCCGCGCGTGGTGTCTCGAGCGGAAAGTGGTTTGTCGCGTGCGAGGGGGGTCGGGTCGAACCTTGACAACGCCCCCGGCACCCAATTGACTGGTGTTAAGTGAAGCTGAACACCGCTGTTCAGTCTCGCCCTCGATGGAGGCCGAATGACCGCCCGACACGTCGTCCGCCGAGGGTCCGGTGCGCAGTACGTGTCGCCCGGAGACCTCGCGCCGGATGCCGTCGGCCTGAGCCGCTGGCGCGCGGTCGGGTATGAGGACGGTGCCTCGCACACCGACTTCGGCATCTCGCGGCTCGAGGCGGGGGGAATCGTCCCGACCCACGTGCACTCGTTCGAGGAGTCCTTCCACGTGCTCGAGGGCGAGGTCGTCCTGGTCACGCCCGAGGCGACGGTCCGCCTCGTCGCCGGCGACTACGGCGTGCTCCCGATCGGTGTGCCCCATTCATGGCACGCGACCGAGGACGCGGCGGCCTGGACCGACGTCCTCTCGCCTCCCCCGAGGCCGCAGCACAGGTCGGACACGTATCGGGTGCCCGACGTCGCACCGGGCACACCGTCGGCCGTCGACCCGCGCGACCCCCGCACGCGATCCTTCGGCAGCATCACCGCCGAGCACATGAACCCCGGTCGGCAGTCGCAGGAGCTGCTCGCCGTCTCGGCGAGCATGCGCACCGCCCTGCTGGTCTACAGCGGCATCTCGCTGAAGATGATGGTCGACTCCGACCTCGGCGCAGTCCTGCACACGATGTTCATGGTGCAGTATGAGCCCGACGGCGTCGCCGGACCCCACGACCACCCGCTCGAAGAGGCGTACCTGATCACCGACGGCGAGGTCGACGCCACGTTCGACGACGCTGAGTACCGGCTGCGGGCCGGTGACATCGCCTGGGCCGGCGTCGGCTGCGTGCACTCGTTCCGGGCCACGGGCACTCCGGTGCGCTGGGTCGAGACCCAGTCGCCGCAGATGCCGCCCCGGCACGCCTATCGCTTCGCCCGCGACTGGGACTACCTCACCACCGCACGGGAGGACGCCGACCATGAGTGACCGCACGATCGTCGTCGTGGGCGGCACGTCCGGCATCGGCCGCGAGCTCGCGGCATCCCTGGTCGCCCGCGGAGACCGCGTCATCCTGACGGGGCGGGATGCCGGCCGTGCGGCATCCGTCGCGGCGGAGCTCGGCGGCCGGGCGACCGGCATCGCCCTCGAGCTCTCCGAACCGGAGGGCATCGCCGCCCAGCTCGAGTCCGTCGGCACGGTGCACGGCCTGGTGCTGGCCGCGGTGGACCGCGACGCGAACACCGTGCGCGACTACGACATCGCGCGGGCCACCCGCCTCGTGACGCTCAAGCTCATCGGCTACACCGAGACCGTGCACGCGCTGCTCGGCCGGCTCGTGGAATCACGCGAGACCGGCATGGTGCTCTTCGGCGGCCGGGCCAAGGACGCGCCCTACCCCGGTTCGACCACGGTATCAACGATCAACGGCGGTATCGACGGTCTGACCCGCACGCTGGCGCTGGAGCTCGCACCGGTGCGGGTCAATGCGCTGCATCCAGGGATCATCGGCGACAGTCCCTTCTGGGCGGGCAAGGCCGCCGCGCTCGCCGGCTCCCAGTCGCGCACCCCGGGCGGAGAGCTCGCGACGATGGCGGACATCGTCGCGGCCACCACCTTCCTGCTCGACAACCACGGCATGTCGGGAGCCAGCATCGATGTCGACCGAGGCTGGCGCCTCACCTAGCACACCCCACCGGGCGCGAACCCGTCGCGCGCCACAACAGAACACCACCGGTCGCGCAGGGCGCCCGGCTCGAACGAGTCACTCAACGAGGAGGACCTCATGACCAACCCCGATTCGCCGCGAGCGGAGGACTTCGACGGCGACCGGCCGATCGTGTTCCGCGGCGGCACCGTGATCACCGTCGACAGCGCCGGTGTGCTCGAAGACGCCGACGTGCTCATCGTCGGCGACACGATTCGCGCCGTGGGGCACCAGCTCGAGGTTCCCGAGGGCGCGCTCGAGATCGATGCGAGCGGTGGCATCGTGATGCCGGGCATGATCGACACCCACCGACACATGTGGCAGACGGCGCTGCGGGGGTACGGCGGCGATTGGGCGCTCAGCCAGTACTTCGTCTTCTACTACCTGACCTGGGGTCACGTGTTCCGCGCCCAGGACATCTACGCAGGCAACCTGCTCAGCGCGCTGGAATCCGTCGACCAGGGGGTCACGACCACGCTCGACTGGTCGCACGGATTGCGCACCCCGGAGTACGGCGAAGCCGCGCTGCAGGCGATGCGCGAGATTCCCGGCCGTTTCGTGCTCGCGTACGGCAACTACCTCGGCGCCCCGTGGGAGTGGTCGAACTCGCCCGAGTTCCGCGACTTCGTCGTGCGCAACTTCAACGCGCCCGACGACATGATGGGGCTGCAGCTGGCCTTCGACGTGCCCGACGACCCCGACTTCGAAGCCGCGGGCGCCTTCCGCGCCGCTCGCGAGCTCGGCCTGCGGGTCACGACGCACGCCGGAGTCTTCGGCGTGACGACCGACAACAGCATCGGGCAGATGTACGACGGCGGCTGGATGAACGACACGCTCACGTACGTGCACGCCGCCTCGCTCAGCGACGAGAGCTACCAGAAGATCGCCGCGACCGGCGGCACGGTCTCGGTCTCGACCGAAAGCGAGCAGAACGCCGGGCAGGGCTACCCCTCGACGTGGCGGGTGCGCAGATTCGGCATCCCGACCTCGCTCTCGATGGACACCAGCGTGTGGTGGAGCGCGGACTTCTTCTCGGCGATGCGCTCCACGCTGAGCGCCTTCCGCTCGCGCGATCACCTCGAGTCGCAGGCGCACGGTGAGCCGGTCAACGTGAACCGGCTGCGCGCCGAGGACGTCGTGTACCAGGCCACGATGGGGGGCGCGCACACGCTCGGGATGACCGACAAGATCGGCTCGCTCACTCCCGGCAAGAAAGCCGACGTCGTGCTGCTGAAGAACGACGAGTCGCCCGCGATGACGCCCATCCTCAACCCCTATGCGCACGTCGTCTTCCAGGCGGGCACCGCCGACGTGCACACCGTCATCGTGAACGGCAGAGTCGTCAAGTACGACGGACGCCGGATCGGGATGCCGCTGGCCCCGGTGCGCGACAAGGTCGCGGCATCCGTCGAGTACGTTCGAGGCGAACTGGGGGAGGCG
>DASQLG010000111.1:0-25769 GCA_035630115.1 Microbacterium sp.
TCCGGTTACCGGGGTCAGCGTTCGCGCCTGTACCGCAAGGCGAAGGAGCAGGTCACCCACTCGCTCGTCTACGCGTACCGCGACCGCCGCAAGCGCAAGGGCGACTTCCGCCGCCTGTGGATCCAGCGCATCAACGCCGCGAGCCGCCAGAACGGCCTCACGTACAACCGCTTCATCCAGGGCCTCGGCCTGGCGGGTGTGCAGGTCGACCGGCGCATGCTCGCCGAGCTCGCCGTGAACGAGCCGGCGACCTTCGCCTCGCTCGTCGCGACGGCCAAGGGCGCGCTGCCCAGCGACGTGAATGCACCGAAGACCGCGTAGCACCGGCATCCGGTCACAGGGCGTCCTCCCTCGGGAGGGCGCCCTTTCGCATGCCCGTCCACCTGCGCTGGATATACGCCGGAACGGCCCCGCCGCGTACATCCAGCGCAAGTGAACCGAGGGGGCGGGCGCCATACACTGAAACCGTGCTTGAGAACCCGCGGTCGCCCCGCGTTCGCGCCGTCGCGAAACTGACCAAGCGCAGTGCGCGCCAGGAGACCGGCCTGTTCCTGCTCGAGGGACCGCAGGCAGCGCGGGAGGCGCTGGCCTACCGCCCCGAGACGATGATCGAGATGTTCGCGACGCCCTCGGCGCTCGAGCGGCACCCCGATCTGCGGGATGCCGCACGCGACGCCGGCCTGGAGGTCGTCTTCACGACCGAGGGCGTGCTCGATGCCATGGCCGACACAGTCACGCCGCAGGGCATCGTCGCGGTCGCCCGCCAGACCCCGACGTCTGTCCGCGACGTGTTCGCCGCATCGCCGCGGCTCGTGGCGATCTGCGAGGAGGTGCGTGATCCGGGCAACCTCGGCACGATCATCCGCGCCGCGGATGCGGCGGGGGCGGATGCCGTGATCCTGACCGGCCGGACCGTCGACCCCTACAACCCGAAGGTGGTGCGCGCGACGACGGGGTCGCTGTTCCACCTGCCGATCGCCGTCGGCGTCGACCTGCCCAACGCGGTCGATCGTGCACGCGCCGCCGGCGTACGCGTGGTGGCCGCCGACATCGGCGGGGGAGACTTCCTCGCCGCGCGTGCCCTGCTGGCCGAACCGACCGCATGGCTGTTCGGCAACGAGGCCCGCGGGCTGGACGAGGACTCGCTCGCGCTCGCCGATCTCTCTCTGCGTCTGCCGATCTACGGGAGCGCCGAGTCGCTCAACCTGGCGACCGCCGCGAGCGTGTGCCTGTACGAAACCGCCTTCGCGCAGCGGTCGGGAGCGCCGGACTGAGCGACTCCGGTCCTGTTACAGTCCGGTAAAGCTCGCGCCGGTCTCTCGCGACGGGCCCGCGCGTCCCCCTAGTGTGGGCATCATGGCGACACCGGACACACCCGCAGCTGCGCCCAGGACCTCGAACATCAACGTTCGTCGCGGCGAGCCGCTCGTGGTCATCGAACACGTCGACAAGCACTTCGGCGACCTCCACGTGCTCAGAGACATCAACACCGTGGTGCACCGCGGTGAGGTGGTCGTCGTGATCGGACCGTCCGGGTCGGGAAAATCGACCCTCTGCCGAGCGATCAACCGGCTCGAGACGATCGATTCCGGGTCGATCGCGATCGACGGCATCCCGCTGCCGGAGGAGGGCGCCGAACTCGCGCGCCTGCGGGCCGATGTCGGAATGGTCTTCCAGTCGTTCAACCTGTTCGCGCACAAGACGGTCCTCGAGAATGTGACCCTCGGGCCGATCAAGGTGCGCAAGATGTCGCGCAAGGATGCCGACGCCAAGGCGATGCAGCTGCTCGAACGGGTGGGCGTCGCGAACCAGGCCAAGAAGATGCCCGCGCAGCTCTCCGGCGGCCAGCAGCAGCGCGTCGCCATCGCCCGGTCGCTGGCGATGGATCCCAAGCTCATCCTCATGGACGAGCCCACCAGCGCGCTCGACCCCGAGATGATCAACGAGGTGCTCGACGTCATGATCGGCCTCGCCGCCGACGGCATGACGATGATCGTCGTCACCCACGAGATGGGGTTCGCGCGCAAAGCGGCGAATCGCGTGCTCTTCATGGACGGCGGGGCGATCGTGGAAGAGGCGACGCCCGAGCAGTTCTTCACCAACCCGCAGAGCGAGAGGGCTCAGGATTTCCTGTCCAAGATCCTCGAACACTGACCCGAGACCCGGCCGCTACGAGCGGCCAGGAACCCAGAGGAAAGTCGCGACGCGCGACCGTACACAGCAAAGGACCAAGACATGAAACGAACGAGACTCCCCCTGATCGCCCTGGCAGCCGCCAGCGCCCTCGCGCTCTCGGCGTGTGCATCGTCCGGAACGGATGCCGGTGGCGAGGCCACCGCGACTCCCGAGCCGGCGCCCACGTTCGCCGAAGGCAGCACGATGGCCGCGCTCGCCGATGCGGGCACGATCACGATCGGCACGAAGTTCGACCAGCCTCTGTTCGGCCTGATGGGACCGTCGGGCACGCCCGAGGGCTTCGACGTCGAGATCGGCAAGATCATCGCCGCGCAGCTGGGAATCGCTGAAGACGACATCGAGTGGGTCGAGTCCGTCTCGGCCAACCGCGAGCCCTTCATCCAGAACGGCGAAGTCGACATCGTCATCGCCACCTACACGATCAACGACAAGCGCAAGGAGGTCGTCTCCTTCGCCGGGCCGTACTACATGGCCGGACAGTCGATCCTGGTGCTCGCCGACAACGAGGACATCGAGACCGAGGACGACCTCGTGGGCCAGCCGGTCTGCTCCGTCACCGGCTCGACGCCCGCCGCCAACCTCGAGGCGCTCGGAGCAGAGGTGCTGCTCACCGACACGTACAGCAACTGCCTGGGGCCGCTGCGCGACGGCACCGTCGTGGCCGTCTCGACCGACAACGTGATCCTCGCCGGCCTTGCTGCCCAGAACGAGGGCGAGTTCAAGGTCGTGGGCGAGCCGTTCACCGAGGAGCCCTACGGCATCGGCCTTGCGCTGGATGACACGGAGTTCCGCGACTGGATCAACGACGCCCTCGAAGCCTCGTATGAGGACGGCAGCTACGAGGCGGCATGGGAGGCCACGGCCGGAACCGTCCTGCCGTTCATCGAGCCGCCGGCAGTCGACCGCTACTGATCGATCGGATGCGCCGGGCCGGCCGAGAGGCCGGCCCGGGGCACCCGCCCGCTGACCACCGCACGACCCGAGAGGAGGCCCATGGAACAGCTGATCTCACTCCTTCCCGAGTTCTGGGAGGGCTTCCGCGTGACCCTGCTGCTCCTGGCGGTGTCGGGAGTGCTCGCCCTAATTCTGGGCACCCTGATCGCGGCGATGCGCATCTCGCCCGTCGCCGCGCTGCGCGGGCTGGCGGCGTTCTGGACCGAGATCGCCCGCAACACCCCGCTGACCCTGATCTTCTTCTTCACGGCGTTCGTGATGCCCATGCTCGGCGTCCGACTGCCGTACGTTCTGCTCGCGTTCATCGCGCTCACCTACTACACGTCGCCGTTCGTGGCCGAGGCCCTCCGCTCCGGCATCAACGGCGTTCCGCTCGGGCAGGCCGAGGCCGCCCGCAGCATCGGGCTCGGCTTCGGTCAGACGGTCTCCCTCGTCGTGCTGCCGCAGGCGTTCCGGATGAC
Organism: Microbacterium sp.; assembly: GCA_035630115.1. GTDB lineage: Bacteria > Actinomycetota > Actinomycetes > Actinomycetales > Microbacteriaceae > Microbacterium. The sequence goes on from DASQLG010000111.1 coordinate 3,612, forward strand.
CGTGCCGCCCCTGATCAACGTCTTCATCGCCCTCACCAAGAACACCTCCGTCGCCGGCGGCTTCTTCGTGGTCGAGCTGTTCGCGACGACACGGCAGCTGGCCAACGACAACGGCAACATCGTCCTGCCGATCCTCTTCACCGCCGCGGCCCTCTACCTCGTGGTCACGGTTCCCCTGGGGCTTGCCGCGGGTCAGCTCGAGAAGCGCTGGGTGGTGCGCCGATGAGCGGTACGAGTGTCCTGTTCGACGCGCCCGGCCCCAAGGCGCGGCGCAACTCGCGGATCGCCTCGGTCGTCTCGCTGATCGTCATCCTGGGCGGTCTGGCGTGGATCATCTTCACCCTCGCCGGCCCGCGCGAATCGGGCGGCATCACCCTGCCGGGCATGTTCGACCCGACCCGATGGAACATCTTCCTCGACCCCGAGCTGTGGCAGTCGATCGGGCGGGGCGTCGTGGCGACGCTTCAGGCGGCCGCCATCTCCGCTGTCGGAGCCATCGCCCTCGGAGTCGTGCTGTCGCTCATGCGCAGCTCGTCGATCGCGTGGCTGCGGATCCCGACCGGCTGGCTCATCGAGTTCCTGCGCGGCATGCCCGTGCTGCTGATGATGCTCTTCATCCTGCTCGTCGCCTCGACCGGCGCCTTCTGGGCGGTGGTGATCGCGTTGATCCTCTACAACGGCACCCTCATCGGCGAAGCGCTGCGCGCGGGCCTGGTCGCCCTGCCGCGGGGACAGCGCGAAGCGGCGATGAGCGTGGGCATGCGGGAGTTCCAGTCGAAGATGCTGGTCGAGTTCCCTCAGGCGTTCCGGCAGATGCTGCCGATCATCGTCGCTCAGCTCGTCGTGCTGCTCAAGGACACCTCGCTCGGCTACATCGTCGGTTACAACGAGATCATCCGCAACAACATGAACAACCTGGGCAGCTTCTACGGGAACCGGTACATCTTCTCGCTGTTCCTGGTCACCCTCGTGATCTACCTGGCGATCAACCTGACCCTGTCGTGGTTCGCCCGCTGGCTGTCGCGCCGCACGGCCAGCGGCGGAGCGGGTCGCCGCCGCGGCGGCAGGGTCGCCGATCCGACCGCGCCCGGAGCGCTCCTCGAGGTGGAGGCCGAGGCCGACCTCAGCGCCAGACCGCCGCGCTGACGCGCCCGGCGCCTACCCTGGCCGCGGCGCGGGTGCGGCATCCGCCGTCGGTAGACTCGTCTCTCGTGTCTGACTCACCCGACAACGCGCCCTCCGAGATCACGGCGGAGGCGGTGGAAGCCGCCGTCCAGGCCGCGCTCGACGCCATCGGCGCCGCATCCGATACCGCCGCTCTGAAGGCCGCCCGCGCGGCGCACACGGCCGAGGCGTCGCCGCTCGCGAAGCTCAACGCGCGTCTGCGCGACGTTGCGCCCGCGCGCAAGGCCGAATTCGGCAAGCTGGTCGGTCAGGCGCGCGGACGCGTGACCCAGGTGCTCGCGGCGCGCGAGGAGCAGGTCGCCCGCGCCGAGACCGCGGCCCGCCTGGAGGCGGAGCGGATCGATGTCACCGCGCTTCCGGCGCGCGCCCGCGTCGGGGCGCGGCATCCGATCTCGCTCCTGCAGGAGCAGGTCGCCGACATCTTCGTGGGCATGGGCTGGGAGATCGCCGAAGGGCCCGAGCTCGAGCACGAGTGGTACAACTTCGACGCCCTCAACTTCGACGCCGACCACCCGGCCCGTCAGATGCAGGACACGTTCTTCGTCGACCCCGTCGACCGCCATCTCGTCATGCGCACCCACACGAGCCCGGTGCAGGTGCGGTCGATGCTCGAGCGCGACCTTCCGATCTACGTCCTCTGCCCGGGTCGGGTGTACCGCACCGATGAGTTCGACGCGACGCATCTGCCGGTCTTCACGCAGTTCGAGGGGCTCGTCGTCGACAAGGGCATCACGATGGCGCACCTCAAGGGCACCCTCGACCACGCTGCGCGAGTGCTCTTCGGACCCGAGGCCAAGACGCGCTTCCGCGCCAACTTCTTCCCGTTCACCGAGCCGTCCGCCGAGCTCGACCTGTGGCACCCGACGTTCAAGGGCGGCGCCCAGTGGATCGAGTGGGGCGGCTGCGGGATGATCAACCCGAACGTGCTCCGGGCGGCAGGAATCGACCCCGAGGAGTATTCGGGCTTCGCCTTCGGAATGGGGATCGAGCGGACCCTGATGTTCCGCAGCGACGTGCAGGACATGCGCGACATGGCTGAGGGCGATGTGCGCTTCAGCGAGCAGTTCGGGATGGTGGTCTGATGCGGGTTCCGCTCTCGTGGCTGCGTGAGTACGTCGACCTGCCGGTGGATGCCGCCCCCGAAGACGTGCTCGCCGCGCTCGTGCGCGTCGGGTTCGAGGAGGAGGACGTCCACGCGTTCCAGCTTCAAGGCCCGATCGTCGTGGGCGAGGTGCTCGAGTTCGTCGAGGAGCCGCAGACGAACGGCAAGACGATCCGCTGGTGTCAGGTGCGGGTCGCCCCTGACGGCGAGACCGCGGCGGACGGCGGACCGGCGGTGCACGGCATCGTGTGCGGCGCGCGCAACTTCTTCGTCGGCGACAAGGTCGCGGTGACTCTGCCGGGTGCGGTGCTGCCGGGACCGTTTCCGATCGCGGCACGCAAGACCTACGGACATGTCTCGGACGGCATGATCGCCTCGGCGCGCGAGCTCGGCCTCGGCGAGGAGCACGACGGCATCCTGCGACTGGACGCACTCGGCATCGACGCACCGGTCGGCACCGATGCGATCGCGCTGCTCGGCCTCGACGACGTCGCGGTCGAGATCAATGTGACACCCGACCGCGGCTACGCGCTATCGCTGCGCGGCGTGGCGCGCGAGTACTCGCACGCCACCGGCGCGGCGTTCCGCGACCCCGGCCTGCGGCATCCGCACGAGGTCGAACCCGGCAGCGGCTTCGCCGTCGCCGTCGCCGACGACGCACCGATCCGCGGTCGCGTCGGCGCGTCCGAGTTCGTCGTCCGGGTCGTGCGAGGGGTGGATGCCGCCGCCCCGACTCCCGCATGGATGATCGCTCGCCTCACCCTGGCGGGCATCCGCTCGCTCGGCGTGCTGATCGACATCACGAACTACGTCATGCTCGAGCTCGGCAACCCGATCCACGGGTACGACCTCGACAGACTCGCCGGCGGCATCACCGTGCGCCGCGCGACGCCGGGGGAGCAGCTGGAGACCCTCGACGGCAGAGTTCGCAAGCTGGATCCCGAAGACCTGCTCATCACGGACGAGTCCGGCCCGATCGGTCTGGCCGGCGTCATGGGCGGCGGAACGACGGAGATGGGCCCGGACACCTCCAATGTGCTGATCGAGGCGGCCGTCTTCGACACGATCTCGATCGCGCGCACCGCGCGGCGGCACAAGCTGCCGTCCGAGGCCTCGCGACGCTTCGAGCGCGGCGTCGACCCGCAGATCCCCTTCGTGGCCGCCCAGCGCGTCGCGGAGCTCATGGTCGAACTCGCGGGTGGCACCATCGACGATCTCGGCGGCGCCCTGTTCGCCGAATGGCAGCGGCCGCAGCTCGCCCTGCCCGCGGGCTTCGTTCAAGGGCTGATCGGGGTGGATTACCCGCCCTCCGAAGTCATCGGCGCGCTGCGGTTGATCGGCTGCGACGTCGACGACCGCGGTGACGTGCTGCTCGTCTCGCCCCCCTCGTGGCGCCCCGACCTCACCGACAAGTGGACGCTCGCCGAAGAGGTCGCGCGGATCGAGGGATACGACCGCATCCCGTCGGTTCTGCCCACGCCGCCGTCCGGCCGGGGACTGACCGCCGCGCAGCAGGGGCGACGTCGCGTGAGCAACGCGCTCGCGGCAGCCGGATACGTCGAGACCCCGTCGTTCCCGTTCACCACCGACGACCAGAACGACCTGCACGGCTCCGCGTCGGGCGACCAACTGCCGAGCGTCAAGCTCGCCAACCCGCTCGACGGCCAGGCTCCATTCCTGCGCCGAAGCCTCATCCCGGCGCTGCTGCGGGTCGCGCACCGAAACGTCGCGCGCGGGTTCACCGACCTCGCGCTGTTCGAGACCGGAACCGTCTTCCTCCCCGAGCCGGGCGTCACCTACGGCACGGAGCACGTTCCGCCGTTGGCGGTGCGACCGGATGCCGCGACCCTCGCCGCGCTCGATGCCTCGATCCCCCCGCAGCACCGCCACGTCGCGGTGCTGCTCACCGGGTGGGTCACGCCCAAGCAGCCCGGTGTGGCCGCCGAGGCGGCTGGGGTGGCGGACGCACTCGACGCCGTCCGCACGATCGCGTCTGCCGCCGGAGTGACGATCGAGCTTGCTCAGGGCGAGCGCGCTGCCCTGCACCCGGGACGCACGGGCGTGCTGTCGATCGGTGGCACCGAAGTCGGCTACGTCGGCGAGCTGCTCCCCGCCGTGGCGGAGGCGGCGGACCTGCCCGGCGGCGTCATCGTCGCGGAGCTCGATCTCGACCTCGTGCTCTCCCTCGCCGGCGAGAAGGTCGTCGCCGCGTCGCTCTCGGGGTACCCGGCCGCGACGCAGGACGTCTCTCTCGTCGTGGGCGCCGATGTGCCGGCCGCCGACGTCCGAGCCGCGCTCGTCGACGGCGCGGGCGGTCTGCTCGAATCGCTCCGGCTGGTCGACGACTATCGCGGCGCCGGCCTGCCCGGGGGCGTGAAGAGTCTCACGTTCGCACTGCGCTTCCGCGCCGCCGATCGCACGCTGACCGCCGCGGAAGCGACCGAGGCGAAGCTCGCCGGCGTCGCGGCAGCTGCCGAGCGCTATGGAGCCGCGCTGCGCGAGTAGTCCGGTCGCGCCGCGTCGGCGGAACCGCACCGTCGACAAACCACTTTCAGCGCGAAACACCATCCGATGCCGGGTGTGTCGTGCTGAAAGTGGTTTGTCAGCGCCGGCCGCGGGGCCGGGTCCGCCGACGGCGGAACGGCGTGCCCTGCGCCCGAGCGTCTGATTGGGTGGGGACATGACGGACGTACTGATTCTGGGTGGCACGGGCTGGCTGAGTGGGCGCGTCGCCCGGGCATGGCTGGATGCCGGAGCATCGGTCACGTGCCTCGGCCGGGGCGGCCGGCCGGCGCCCGAAGGAGCTGAGCTGATCACCGCCGACCGGGCCGAACCCGGCGCATACGACGAGGTCGCGTCGCGCGAGTGGGAAGAGATCGTCGAGATCTCCTCCATCCCCGAGCACGTGGCCGCCGCGGTCGATTCTCTGGCCGCGACGGCACGACACGTCACGTACGTCTCCTCCTTGTCGGTCTATGCGAGCAACGAGGAGGTCGGCGCCGACGAGAGCGCGTCGCTCAGCGAACCCGCCCAGCCGGGCGACGAGTACGACTACTCCCGGGCGAAAGCGGCGGCCGAGGCATCCGTCCGCCGCGCGGCCGGCGACCGTGCCGCGATCGTGCGTCCCGGGCTCATCGTCGGGCCCGGCGACCCGACCGATCGCTTCGGCTACTGGGTCGGCCGCCTCGCCCTCGCGGGTGACGCGGCCGTGCTCGCCCCGACGCTCGAGGGCCTCCACACTCAGGTGATCGACGTCGACGAACTCACGGGATTTCTCGTCGAGCGCGGCGCCGAGCGATGGTGCGGCACCGCCAACGCGATCGGCGACACGATGCCGCTCGGGGGACTGATCGCCCAGGCGCGAGACATCGCGGGTCACACCGGCACGATCGCCGAGGCGGACGACGAGTGGCTCGTCGCGCACGACGTGCAGCACTGGATGGGACCGCGCTCCCTGCCGCTTTGGCTTCCCCGTGACATGGGGGGCTTCTCGACGCGGTCGAATGCGGCCTATCGTGCGGCCGGCGGGCGGATCCGCAGCATCCGCGAAACGCTCGAACGCACGCTCGCCGACGAACGTGACCGCGGTCTCGATCGCGAGCGCCGGTCGGGGCTGACTCGGGCGGAAGAGCTCGCTCTGCTGAGCGAGCTGGCGGCGCGCTGACCGGACGGGATCGTCGGATGCCGCTCCGCACCTGATTTGCGACGTTCACCCCGCAGGGGTTATCGTCGCCCCATGCCTTCGACCGCGCTCCCGCTCTTCCCGCGGTTCCTGAGCCTGTCGAAGGGCGTTCCGAGCGCCGCTCCCGCGCGCCGTCGTCTGGCAGACCGCCGACCTTAGGCGGCGCCGCGCACCTTCCGAGAAGGGGAGTCGTGGACGTCGCCGTCTTCTCCTGAGCCCGTCGATGGGCCATGACCCCAGACTCTAAGGTGGAATCCATGACATATTCGGTCGCCGTCTCCGGCGCATCCGGCTATGCGGGCGGCGAGATCCTTCGCATCCTCGCCGCACATCCCGATGTCGAGATCAGCACCGTCACCGCGCATTCGAACGCGGGACAGCCCCTCGTCCAGCACCAGCCGCATCTTCGCTCGCTCGCGCACCTGACGCTGCAGGAGACGACTCCCGACGTGCTGGCCGGTCACGACATCGTGTTCCTGGCACTCCCGCACGGCCAGTCGGGCCAGTACACCGACGTGCTCGCCGACACCCCGCTCGTGATCGACGCCGGCGCCGACCACCGGCTCTCCTCGATCGCCGACTGGGATCGCTTCTACGGCGGCGACTTCCACGACCCGTGGACCTACGGAGTCCCCGAACTGCCCGTCGGCGGGCGGAAGCAGCGCGAGCACCTCGTCGGGGCGACGCGGATCGCCGCGCCCGGCTGCAATGCGAGCACCGTGAGCCTGAGCCTCGCGCCCGGCGTCGCGGCCGGGGTGATCGACCCGGGCGACATCGTGAGCATGCTCGCGGTGGGCCCGAGCGGTGCGGGCAAGAGCCTCAGGACGAACCTGCTCGCCGGGGAGATCCTCGGCAGCGCCAATCCATACGCCGTGGGCGGCACGCACCGCCACATCCCCGAGATCCGCCAGGCGCTCGCCGCTGCACGGGTTCCGGTCGCTGAGCCTGTCGAAGCGTCGAACGATCCCTCGACAGGCCCGGGAAGCGGGGATGCCACAGCCGACGAGGGCATCCGGATCTCCTTCACGCCGGTGATCGTGCCCATGTCGCGGGGGATTCTCGCGACGAGCACGGCGCCGATCGTCGAGGGCGCGTCGGACGCTGACATCCGCGCCGCCTGGGAAGCCGCCTACGGCGACGAGACCTTCGTCCAGCTCCTGCCGGCGGGACAGTTCCCGCGCACCGCCGACGTGCTCGGCGCGAACACCGCGCTCGTCGGTCTCGCGATCGACCGTGCCGCAGGCCGGGTCGTGGTGGTCACCGCCGTCGACAACCTCGTCAAGGGCACTGCAGGCGCCGCCGTCCAGTCGATGAACATCGCCCTCGGGCTCTCCGAAGCCACCGCACTCACCGTCAACGGAGTCGCACCGTGAGCGTCACCGCAGCACAGGGATTCGAGGCTGCCGGCGTCGCCGTCGGACTCAAGTCGAGCGGCAAGCCCGATGTCGCCGTGGTCGTCAACCGCGGCCCGCTGAAGGTCGGCGCCGCGGTCTTCACGAGCAACCGTGCCAAGGCCAACCCGATCATCTGGTCGCAGCAGGTCGTCCAGGACGGCGTCGTCGAGGCGATCGTCCTGAACTCCGGCGGTGCGAACTGCTTCACCGGCACGTTCGGCTTCCAGACCACGCACCAGACCGCAGAGAAGGCCGCGGAACTCCTCGGCGTCAGCGCCGGCGACGTGCTGATCTGCTCGACGGGCCTCATCGGCACGGGCGACGAGGCGTTTCGAGCGAAGGTGCTCGACGGCACCCGGAAGGGCATCGCCCAGCTGAGCGCCGACGGCGGGGAGGCGGCATCCCTCGCCATCATGACCACCGATTCCCACCCGAAGCGCTCCGTCGTCACGAGAGACGGCTGGTCGATCGGCGGCATGGCGAAGGGCGCCGGGATGCTGGCCCCCGGCCTGGCGACGATGCTCGTCGTCCTCACGACCGACGCCGTGCTCGATGCGGCGGAGGCGGATGCCGCGCTGCGGCGCGCGACCCGCACCACGTTCGATCGCCTCGACTCCGACGGGTGCATGTCGACCAACGACCAGGTGACGCTCATGGCGAGCGGCGCGAGCGGCAACCGTCCCGCCGCGGAGGAGTTCGCCGCCGCGCTCGCTGAGGTCTGTCTCGATCTGTCCCGGCAGCTTCAGGCCGACGCCGAGGGCGCAAGCCACGACATCACGATCGAGGTCGTGCACGCGGCATCCGAGTCGGACGCCGTCGAGGTGGGCCGTTCGGTCGCCCGCAACAACCTCTTCAAGGCCGCGATCTTCGGAAACGACCCGAACTGGGGCCGCGTCCTGGCCGCGATCGGCACGACCGACGCGGAGTTCGATCCCTACGACGTGGACGTGTGGATGAACGGCGTCCGCGTGTGCAGTCAGGGCGGGCCGGATGCGTCGCGTGACGACGTCGACCTGACCCCGCGGGCCACGCACCTGCTCATCGACCTCAAGGTCGGCGGGGCCGCCGCGACGATCCTCACCAACGACCTCACGCACGACTACGTCCACGAGAACAGCGCGTACGCGACATGACCGACATCGACCTGCAAGACACCGATCCCGCCGAGGCGAGCGCCAAGGCGGCGACCCTGATCGAGTCGCTGCCCTGGCTGCAGCGGTTCAACGACCAGGTCATCGTCATCAAGTACGGCGGCAACGCCATGGTCAGCGATGAGCTGCAGAATGCGTTCGCGGCCGACATCGCGTACCTGAGATACGTCGGGGTCAAGCCCGTCGTCGTGCACGGCGGGGGCCCGCAGATCTCGTCGATGCTCGACCGCCTGGCGATCCCCAGCGAATTCAAGGGCGGCTACCGGGTCACCAGCACCGAGGCGATCAGCGTCGTGCGGATGGTGCTCACCGGACAGATCAACCCGCAGCTGGTCGCGAAGATCAACGCCCACGGACCGCACGCGACCGGCCTGTCGGGCGAGGACGCCGGCCTGTTCGGCGGACGCCGGCGGGGTGTCGTCGTCGACGGCGTCGAGCACGACCTCGGGCGCGTCGGCGACGTCGTCCAGGTCGATCCGCGGCCGGTGCACGACCAGCTCGCAGCGGGCCGCATCCCGGTCGTCTCGAGCATCGCACCGGATCTCGATCACCCCGGCCACTCGCTCAACGTGAACGCGGATGCCGCCGCCGCGAGCCTCGCGATCGCTCTGGGTGCGGCGAAGCTCGTCGTGCTGACCGACGTCCCGGGGCTCTACGCCGATTGGCCGAACCGCGACTCGCTGGTTTCGCACCTGACCGCCGCCGAACTGCGCGCGATGCTGCCCAGCCTCGAGTCGGGCATGATCCCGAAGATGCAGGCGTGCCTGGACGCGGTCGAGGGCGGAGTCGAGACCGCGGCGATCATCGACGGGCGGGTACCGCATTCGGTGCTCGTCGAGATCTTCACCAGCAAGGGAATCGGAACGGAAGTGGTGCTCGGATGAGTTGGCAGGATGACGCAGGGCGCGACCTGGTTCGCAGCTTCGGACCCCGGATGGCGATGTTCGTCCGCGGCGAGGGAGCCTACCTGTGGGATGCCGACGGCCGCCGCTACCTCGACTTCCTCGCCGGCATCGCCGTCAACTCGCTCGGGCACGCTCATCCTGTGTTCGTCGCTGCGATCGCCACGCAGGCGGCCACCCTCGCGCACGTCTCGAACTACTTCGCGACACCGCCGCAGCTCGAGCTCGCCGGCCGGCTGAAGCGCCTCGCGGGCACCGGCGACGTCGGACGCGTGTACTTCGGCAACTCCGGGGCCGAGGCGAACGAGGCCGCCTTCAAGCTCGCTCGCCTGCACGGCGGTCCCGACCGGCCCCGCGTGCTCGCCCTGACCGACGCCTTCCACGGACGCACGATGGGCACGCTCGCGCTCACCGGCAAGCCCAACATGCAGGAGCCGTTCCTGCCGATGGTGCCCGGTGTGGAGTTCATCGACTCCACGATCGAGGCACTCGAAGCTGCGCTGGACGACCGGGTGGCGGCGCTGTTCGTCGAGCCCATCAAGGGCGAGGCCGGCGTGATCGATCTGCCCGAGGGATACCTGCGCGCCGCACGGGACCTCACCGAGCAGCACGGCGCGCTCCTGATCATCGACGAGATCCAGACCGGCGCCGGTCGCACGGGGGAGTGGTTCGCGTTCCAGCACGCCGGCATCACCCCCGACGCGATCACGGTCGCCAAGGGCATCGGCGGCGGCTTCCCGATCGGTGCGCTCATCACGTTCGGAACCGCGAGCGACCTGTTCTACCCGGGAACCCACGGCTCCACGTTCGGCGGCAATGCGCTGGGGACCGCGGTCGCGTCGGCCGTCCTCGGCGAGATCGAGGACGAGGGACTCGTGCAGAACGCCGCCGAGCGCGGAGCCCAGCTGCGCGTGGCGATCGCCGCGATCGATTCGACGCTGATCGACGGATGCCGCGGCCAGGGCCTCCTTCTCGGCATCGGCCTGCGGCATCCGGTGGCCAAGGCCATCGTCGCCGCAGCACAGGAGCACGGCCTGATCATCAACGCGCCGAACGACGAGACGATCCGCCTCGTCCCGGCCCTGAACATCGGCGACGTGGAGGTGGACGAGTTCCTCGAGCTGTTCACCGCGTCCCTGCGCACCGTCGAGGATGCGCTGGTCCTGGATGACAGCGGCACGGAAGAGGTTCGCGCGGGCGATGTGCCGAGCGGCCGGAGGGAGTCGAAGTGACCCGTCATCTGCTGCGCGACGACGACCTGACCGCCGCCGAGCAGTCCGAGATCCTCGACCTCGCCGTCGCGCTGAAGAAGGATCGGTGGAAGCTCAAGCCGCTCAGCGGACCCCAGACCGTCGCGGTCATCTTCGACAAGTCCTCCACACGCACCCGGGTCTCCTTCGCCGTGGGCATCGCCGATCTGGGCGGCACACCCCTGATCATCTCGACCGCGAACAGCCAGCTCGGCGGCAAGGAGACGCCGTCCGACACCGCGCGGGTGCTCGAGCGGCAGGTCGCGGCGATCGTGTGGCGCACCTACGCGCAGGCGGGCCTGGAGGAGATGGCCGCGGGCACGCGCGTGCCGGTGGTCAACGCGCTGAGCGACGATTTCCACCCCTGTCAGCTGCTGGCCGACCTGCTCACGATCCAAGAGCACAAGGGCGAGCTGCGCGGGCTGACCCTCGCGTTCTTCGGCGACGGCCGGTCGAATATGGCCCACTCCTACATGCTCGCCGGCGTCACCGCCGGCATGCACGTGCGGGTCGCCTCGCCCGAGCTCTACGCGCCCCGCGAGGACGTCGTCGCCGACGCCGATCGTCGTGCCGGCGAGACGGGTGGTTCACTCACCCTCTACACCGACGCCAACGAGGCGGCCGCCGGAGCGGATGTGGTCGTCACCGACACGTGGGTGTCGATGGGCAAGGAGGAGGAGAAGCTCGCGCGACTGCGGGATCTCGGCGAATACAAGGTGACCCGCGAGCTCATGTCGCTCGCGAAGCCCGACGCGATCTTCATCCACTGCCTCCCCGCCGACCGCGGCTACGAAGTCGAGGCCGAGGTGATCGACGGTCCGCAGAGCGTCGTGTGGGACGAAGCGGAGAACCGATTGCACGCGCAGAAGGCGCTGCTGGTGTGGCTGCTTCGCCAGGAGTAGCACCGCCGGCCGAGCGAGCACAGCCCCAGCGCTGGCTCGTCTCTCGCTGGGACCGGCTGAACGGACCGCAGCGGATCGCCGGAGTGGATCTCGCGCGCGGGCTCGCCGTGTTCGGCATGGTCGCGGCGCACCTGCTGTGGATCGAGGACCTCGACTACGGCGACGTCTCGACATGGATCGCCGTCGTCGACGGACGTTCGTCGATCCTGTTCGCGACGCTCGCCGGCGTCTCTATCGGACTCGTCACGGGCGGCCGACGGCCCCTCGACCCCCCCGCGATGCGCGTCGCGCGAGGTCGCATCGCCGTTCGCGCCGCGCTGCTGTGGCTGCTCGGCGTCTGGCTCATCGCGACGGGCGTCCCGGTCTTCGTGATCCTGCCCGCGTACGCGATCCTGTTCCTCCTCGCGCTGCCGCTCGTCACCCTCAGGGCACGCACCCTGTTCCTGATCGCCGGCGCGCTCGCGATCGTGATGCCGCTCCTGCAGCCGCTCCTGGACTCGCTGCCGCTGTGGTCGACGCCCTCGGGGCAGCTGCTGGATGCCGCCACCGGATGGCACTACCCGTTCCCGGTCTGGATCGCTTTCATGGTCGCCGGCCTCGGAGCCGCACGTGCCGGCATCACGCGCCTGGGGGTGCAGCTCGGGCTGGTGGCCGCCGGCGGCCTGCTGGCAGTGCTCGGCTATGGGCTGGATGCGGCGACCGGGGCGGGGGCGATCACGCGCTCATACGGCGAGTCGGTGTGGACGGGCGAGCCGCACTCCAACGGGCTCCTCGAGGTCATCGGCAGCGGCGGATTCGCACTCGCCGTGATAGGGCTGTGCCTGCTCGTCTGCCGCCCTTCGACAGGCTCCGGGACCGGCTTCTTCGGCTATCTGGTGCTTCCGCTGCGCGCGGTCGGCGCGATGCCCCTGACCGCGTACACCGCGCAGCTGGTCATCTGGGCGATCGCATCCTGGATGATCCTCGGCACAACCCGTGATCTTCGCGGATTCCGAGACCTCGAGCCGTTCTGGCCGATCGCCGTCGGCATCCTGATCGGCTGCACCGCGTGGGCCCTGCTGATCGGCCGCGGTCCGCTCGAGTGGGCGGTCGACCGCGTCGCACGCCTGACCGGGCCGCGTCGATAGGCTGAACGGATGAGCGATGCGAAGGGCGACGGCACGAACGAGGGAGCACTCTGGGGCGCCCGCTTCGCGACGGGGCCCTCGCCCGAGCTCGCGGCACTGAGCAGGTCCACGCACTTCGACTGGGATCTGGCGCTGTACGACATCGCCGGCTCCCATGCGCACGCGAAGGCCCTCGCCGCCGCGGGATATCTCACCGCTGACGAGGAGCAGGAGATGCACGCCGGCCTCGACGTTCTGGCGGGCGGCATCGTCGACGGCACCCTGCGGCCCGGTCCCGCCGACGAAGACGTGCACGGCGCGCTCGAGCAGGCGCTCATCGCCGGCGTGGGTACCGAGCTCGGCGGAAAGCTGCGGGCAGGTCGCAGCCGCAACGACCAGATCGCGACGCTCGTTCGGATGTACCTCCTCGACCACTCCCGCACGATCGCGCGCGACATCCTCCGCGTCGTCGATGCGCTCGTGGCGCAGGCCGAGGCCCACCCCGACGCCATCATGCCTGGGCGCACGCACCTGCAGCACGCTCAGCCGGTGCTGCTCGCACACCACCTGCAGGCCCACGCCTGGCCGCTCGTGCGCGATCTGGAGCGGTTCCGCGACTGGTCGGCCCGCGCCGCGGTGTCGCCGTACGGCGGTGGAGCACTGGCCGGGTCCACGCTCGGGCTCGACCCGCACCTCGTCGCCCGCGAACTCGGCTTCGAGCGCCCCGCCGAGAACTCGCTCGACGGCACCTCGTCGCGCGACGTCGTGGCGGAGTTCGCGTTCATCACGGCGATGATCGCCGTCGACCTCTCACGGTTCGCGGAGGAGATCATCCTCTGGAACACGCGCGAGTTCGGGTTCGTCATCCTCGACGACGGGTACTCGACCGGCTCGAGCATCATGCCGCAGAAGAAGAATCCCGACATCGCCGAACTCGCCCGCGGCAAGGCGGGGCGTCTGATCGGCAACCTGACAGGCCTTCTGGCGACCCTCAAGGGTCTGCCGCTCGCCTACAACCGCGACCTGCAGGAGGACAAAGAGCCGGTCTTCGACTCGGTGCGCACGCTCGAGACCGTTCTGCCCGCGTTCGCCGGGATGGTCGCGACGCTGAGGTTCGACACGGTGCGAATGGCGGAACTGGCGCCCCAGGGTTTCTCGCTCGCCACCGATGTCGCGGAGTGGCTGGTCAAGCGGGGCGTGCCGTTCCGAGATGCGCATGAGATCTCCGGTGCGCTGGTCAAGCTCTGCGAGGAGCGGGGAATCGAGCTCAGCGGCGTCACCGACGACATGCTCGCGGCCATCTCGCCCGAACTGTCGGTGCAGGTGCGGGAGGTGCTCACGATCGAAGGGTCGGTGGCCAGTCGTGACGGTGTCGGCGGTACCGCACCGGTGCGGGTGACAGAGCAGCGCGCGGAGCTGATCGCGCGCGTGCAGTCGGCCGCGCACACCCTCGGACTCTAGTCGCGCAGTCGCTCGGTCTCGCGCAGCACCCCGGCCACGTCGTCCGCGCTCGCCCGGGCGCGGGCGATCAGTTCAAGCACCACGGAGGCGGCCTCCCTGTCCTGCGCGCCGACCTCGATCCGCTGCAGGAAGGCGAGGGCGACGACGGCGTCCTGGTGCTCGCCGAGAGCATCCTGCAGCGCCTGTCGCCGCTCGATCGTCCGTTCAGCCTTCGCTCCGAGGACCGGCTGGGCCAGCTCGACCGCGTAGCGATGACGCTTGGCCGCCTTGCGGGCATCGTGCAGAAGCTCGCGGGTATCCGTGCTTCCGGCATCCGATGCCGCCCGCGCACGCGCGAGTCGCCTGTCCACTCTCGCGTCCGCCTTGTCGACCCGTCTCCTCGCTCGATCGGCGGGACGCTCGGCCTTCGGAGTGAACGGCGGGTCGTCGCGCCAGCGGGCGACAGTCTCGAACAGCGTGGTGCCGCGCCCGGAGCCGAGTGCGTCGACGACGCGCGACCAGGCCTCGGCGCGGTTGCGCTCGATTTCTTCGGCGATGACCCGATGCGCGTCGGGGGCCGCCGCGGCGTCCTCGGTGCCGAAGCGCTCGGCGAGCACCTGCAGGTCGCGCACGTCTCCGAGCAGATTCGCCGCCCACCGCAGCTCGTCTGCGAAATCGGAACGGTCGTCCGCGTCGTAGACGGCGCCGAAACTGCGGAGGGTCGCGCGCAGCCGCCTGATCGCGACCCGCGCGGGGTGCACGAGGTCTTCGTCGCGCGCGATGATCGCCGCGCGTGCCTCGAGGAGCACACCGCACTGGGTTTCGACGTACGCCTGGACGAGGGCGCCGAGGGTGTCCGAGCCGCTCACCAGATGGCCGACCGCACCAGCGCGCCCACGACGCAGGCCCACAGCAGGCTGGACAGCGTTCCGATGATGAAGCGCTCGCGAGCCTCAGCCGCCGCCAGCTCCGAGAAGCGGCCGACGCCCTTGACGGCGACGACGATCGCGATCGCCTCCGGATAGCCCGCGATCAGGGCGATGACCACCGACAGTCGCTCGAGGTAGCCGATCGTGGTGCCGCCGCGCATGACCTCTCGCGACTCGGGATCCGCTTCGGTGACGGTCGCAGCGGGTTCCGCGAGGCCGGCAGCCTCGGCATCCAGGATGATCCCGCCGTTCGCGCCGTCTCTGACGCGACCGTGCGTCGCGATCTCGAGGATCCGGCGGGTCAACGGATTTCCGCCGAGCACCGCGATCGTCGTGCCGAGGAGGGCGATGATGAGTCCCATGATGAGCGGGACGTTGAGCGGGGTGACCACCACGACGATCAGCGAGAGCACGACGAGTCCGCCGGCGATGAGCAGGGGCAGCGTGGTCGGGCGCCGGATGCTGACCACGATCAGCGCCAGCGCCCCGCACAGCGCGAGGAAGAGGAAGATCGACAGCACCGCGACGATGATGGCCTCCGGAAAGATCACAGGCATGCGGTCAGTCTTTCACGGAGGTACCCCGCGACCCCGGATGCCGCTGCTCAGTGATCGAGGCGTTCCAGCGTGCGCACCAGGGCGGGCGTGGCGGCCTCCTCCAGACGCAGTCCCGCGGCCTTGGCGCGCAGGCTCACCGCGGTGGGGGTGATCCCCAGCTCAGCGGCGATGCTCTTCTGCGTCATGCCCCGGGCGAGGAGGTCGGCGACCTCCCAACCCTGCTCGGACCGGCGGTCGCGAAGGTCGACGAGCAGCCGGAGGAACGCCTCCGCGTCAGCCGCCGCGACGGCATCCGTCGCGGACACCGCGATCCGCCCCGGCGCCTGCTTGGCCCTGTCGACGGCATCGCGTGCGAACACGAACACGGGCCCGCGGGCCGCCCGGATGTCGCCGGGCAGGGGTGTCTCCGAAGCGCCCACGCCGAGCCCGACGCTCCATCGGCCGTCGCGCAGCAGCGCCAGGCCGATCTCCAGGGCGGCCGCGGCGCTCTCGGTCATCGCCTGGAGCTCGTCGCCGGCGTTCCGCTCGATGGGCAGGGCCAGGCGATCCGCGCCCGCGCGCTCCGCCAGGGCGACGCCGTCCGGAACCAGATCGGCGTGCGACCGGCTCTCCCGCTGGTCAGCCGTGATGACGAACATCACCCTCCTTCCACCTATAGATAAGTATGAAAGCTTCATATGTGCGGATGATGCTACAGGACTTAACTGGATTTGCCCAGGATACTTATGTTCTCGGGCTTATCTGCGACGGATGAGGTCTGCGGCCTTAAGCGGACTGGACCCCCCGGCGTTCGTGTGCCAGCGTCGACCCATGGCGAAAGCAGAGCATTTCGAGATCCCGGTCGATGACATCGCACGCGCGCAGGCGTTCTACAGCGCCGTCCTCGGTTTCGACTACGAGCCCTGGGGTGACGAGATGGGGATGCTGAAGCAGCCTCAGGACGACGGGATCAACGGCGACCTCCACGTGCGAGGCGCGACACCGCATCCGACTGTCGTGTTCACCGTGGAGCGGATCGAAGACACCGTGGCGCTCGCGGTCACCGCAGGCGGGGAGCAGGTCGGCGAGATCCAGCAGTTGAGCGAGAGCTCCCGCTGGGTCTACATCAAGGATTCCGAAGGCAACCTCATCGGCTTGTACGACGAGTTCAGCGTCGCCTGACGGCCGGGGCGTCCGCCCGGCCGCTGATAACCTCGAACGCGTGTCTCCTCCCGCTCTGACCTCGAGCGTGCCCGCCATCGACCCGACGTTCGAGAACGTGTGGGACGAACTGGTGTGGCGCGGGCTCGTGCACGTCTCCACCGACCAGGACGCGCTGCGCGCGCTGCTCGCGGGACCCCCGATCACGTACTACTGCGGATTCGATCCGACCGCACCGAGCCTGCATCTGGGCAACCTGGTGCAGCTGCTGACGATGCGCCGCATCCAGCTCGCGGGGCACAAGCCCCTCGGGCTCGTCGGCGGGTCGACCGGGCTCGTGGGCGACCCGCGGCCGTCCGCCGAGCGCACACTGAACACCAAGGAGACGGTCGCCGAGTGGGTGGGGTACCTTCGTTCGCAGATCGAGCGGTTCCTCAGCTTCGACGGCGAGAACGCGGCCCGCATGGTGAACAACCTCGACTGGACCGCCCCGCTGAGCGCGATCGACTTCCTCCGTGACATCGGGAAGCACTACCGGGTCGGCACGATGCTGAAGAAGGAGGCCGTCAGTGCGCGCCTGAACTCCGACGAGGGCATCAGCTACACGGAGTTCAGCTACCAGATCCTGCAGGGTCTGGACTACCGGGAGCTCTTCCTGCAGTACGGCTGCGTGCTGCAGACGGGGGGAAGCGACCAGTGGGGCAACCTCACGAGCGGGGTGGACCTGATCCACCGCGCCGAGGGCAGGAGCGTCCATGCGATCGGCACGCCGCTGATCACCAACAGCGACGGGCGCAAGTTCGGCAAGAGCGAGGGCAATGCCATCTGGCTCGACGCGAAGCTGACGAGCCCCTACGCGATGTACCAGTTCTGGCTCAACACCGACGATGCCGACGTCGCCGACCGCCTCAAGGTCTTCACCTTCCTCACCCGCGACGAGATCGAGGAGGTCGTCGGCGCACACGAGGCAGAGCCTTTCCGCCGCGTCGGGCAGAAGCGCGTCGCGCTCGAGGTCACCAGCCTCGTGCACGGACCGGATGCCGCGGCGGCGGCGATCGCCGCGTCCGAGGCGCTCTTCGGGCAGGGCGACCTCACCTCGCTGGATGCCGCCACGCTCGGCAGCGCCCTCCGCGAGCTGCCGAACGCCGAACTGCCGGCCGGTACTCCGGTGGTGACCGCGCTGGTGGAGACCGGACTGGTCGCGAGCCTGGGCGAGGCTCGTCGCGCCATCGCGCAGGGCGGCGTGTCCGTCGACGGCGTCAAGGTCCAGGACGATGCCGCCGTGATCGAGGGATCGCTCCCGGGCGGAGTTTCCGTGCTGCGGCGCGGCAAGAAGACCCTTGCCGGCGTGTTCCTCCGCGGATAGCCCGCCGCGGGCATGCCGTTCACTGCCAGCCACGCGGTCGTCGCGCTGCCGTTCCTGCGGACTCCTCTCGCGCCCGCCGCGATCGCCGTCGGCGCGATGGCGCCCGACCTCCCGCTGTTCCTGCGCGGGACGCCGCTGCACTACGGCCTGACGCACAGTCTGGCGTGGCTGCCCCTCACGGTGGCCGTGGCCCTGCTGCTGCTCCTGGTCTGGCGGTGCGTCCTGCGCCCCGCGGTGCGCGAGCTGTCCCCGCGGTGGCTCGCAGAGCGTCTTCCGGCGAAGTGGGACGCAGGCGCCGCGCCGTCGCTGCGCGAGACCTTCCCGATGCACGGTGCTCCCGCGCGCGCGTGGCGCGGCATCCTGATCCTGCTCGTCTCACTCGCGCTCGGCATCCTGACGCACATCGTGTGGGATCTGTTCACGCACGAGGGGCGGTGGGGTGTGCAGGTCGTGCCCGCGCTCGACGAGCAGTGGGGACCGCTCACCGGGTACAAGTGGCTGCAGCACGGCTCTTCCGTGATCGGGCTCGCGATCCTCACCGCGTGGGCTGTGCTGTGGCTGCAGCGCCGCCGGCCGGAGCCGAGCACGTCGCGCCTGCTGCCGGATGCCGTGCGGTGGGCGTGGTGGCTCGCGCTGCCGGTGATCCTGCTCGGCGCGTGGTCGGTCGGCGTGGCCGCGTACGGACCTCTCACGGCCGAGTGGACCTTCGCGCATCTGGCGTATCGCGTGCTGCCGCCGGCGTGCACGGTGTGGGGGCTCGTCACGATGATCCTCGCGCTGGCCACGCAGGTGCTGCGATCGCGACGGAGCGCGGCGCTCAGGTAGAGCGCAGTTCTCCGGCGATCGCGCGTGCGATCGAGCGCGCGTGCAGCCGGATCTGCAGGAGCTGCCCCTTGAGCGGGTTGGACTGCCCGACGAACCGCAGGCCCGGCGCGACGGGCAGGTACCGGTGGCCGACGACGAGCGGATTCCCGCGTCGATCGAGCACATCGAGGTGCCCCACGAGCGGAGCAAGACCTGTCGTATAGCCGGTCGCGGCGATCACGGCATCCGGCGTCAAGCGCGTGCCGTCGGCGAGCACCACGTCGTGGCCGTCGAATCGCTCGACCGCGGCGACCGGTGTGACGGTGCCGGCGCGAAGCGCGGCGACGAGGCCGACATCGATCGTGGGGGTGATGCCGGTCGCGCGAGCCTGCGCGACGACGCCCCCGGTCGCCGCGGGCATGCCGTACACCGTCAGGTCTCCCAGGACGAACCGCTGCAGCAGCCGGTTGACCGGGTCGACGAGCCGCGCCGGGGAGTACTCCATGCCGATCGCCAGCAGAGTGGTCGGCATCGGTCCGAGCTGCCGGGGGATGATGTTCGGCGCTGTGCGCACGGCCAGGCGGACGTGAGCCGCCCCGGACTCCGCCAGGTCGGCGGCGATCTCGGCGCCCGAATTGCCCGCGCCCACCACGAGCACGTCGCGGCCGGTGAAGGGGAGGGCGTTGCGGTACTCGGACGCGTGAAGGAGCGCCCCGGGGAACCCGTCCTTGCCCGGCCAGTCCGGGATCACGGGGGAGTGGCTGTATCCGGTCGCGATCACGACCTGCTTCGCCGCCAGGGCGCTTTCGTCCAGGTGCGCCGTCCAGCGCTCGCCGTCGCGGTCCAGCCGTCGCACCGGCGCCCCGAACTGCGGCGCGATCCGGTGGCGCCGCGCGTAGGCGCGCAGGTAGTCCGCCATGTCGTCCTTGGCCACCCAGCGGCCGTAGCCGGCCGACATGCGCGCGCCGGGGAGTGAGGACTGGATCCGCGGCGTGTGCAGGTGCAGGCGGTCGTAGCGCGACCGCCACGAGTCGCCGACCGCCTCCCCGCGGTCGACGACGACCGATTCGACGCCCCGGCGCCTCAGGCACGCGGCGACCGCCAGCCCGGCGGGGCCGGCCCCGATGACGAGCACCTCAGCATCCACCGGTCACCGTCCCGGAGCCGCAGGCGGCCACTGCGGCGCGTCGCGACCCCAGCGCCTCGGCGCGTCGAAGGCGACGGGACCGCCGTCGTAGGCGAGCGCCGGTGCGGTCGTGGTCACGCGCAGTCCGTCCACGGCGAATTCCTGTACGTGCGGCGCGGCGTCGCGCACCGGCTCGGCCGGCGCCGGTGACCCGGTCCGCGGCATCCCGAGCAGTTCCGCAGCGACGCGGCGCAGCGACACGTCGACGATCCACGCTCCGCCCTCGCTGCGGGTGCGATGCAGCGCCATGACGACCCCGGCGGCGATCAGGTACCCGGCGCTATGGTCGAGTGCCTGCGCCGGCAGCGCGCCGGGCCGTTCGCCGTCGGCCGACTCGATCCACGCGATCCCGCTGGCCGCCTGCACCAGACTGTCGAACCCTCGCCGATCTGCGGCAGCTCCGCTCGATCCCCAGGCGGTGAGCCGGGCGACGACGAGCCCGGGACGCCGGGCGATGAGGGACTCCGGCGCGAGGCCGAGCCGCTCGAGGGCGCGCGCCCGATAGCCGGTCACGACCACGTGGGCGGTCTCGAGGAGCTGCTCGAACGCCGCCCGATCGGCCTTCGCGGCGAGGTCCAGGAGCGTGGAGCGCTTGCCATGGCCGCTGTCGAGATGCTGCCACTCCGGCTCGGGCAGCGCCGGCGGGTCGATGCGCAGCACGTCGGCGCCGAGCAGGGCGAGCGTGCGAGTGGCGACCGGCCCCGCGATCACGCGGGTGAGGTCCAGCACGCGGATGCCGCGCAGCGGGGCGTCCGACGGACCCGGCTCGCGCGAGTGCGGTGCGGCGGAGCGGATTTCGGTGAGGGCGACGAGCGGGGTCTCGCGCAGCTCGGCGTCGACCACGGGATTCTCATGAGCCACCCCGACGCAGAGTCCGCCCGCGGCGGTGATGGCCTGCGCGGCGACTCCTGCCGGCATGCCCTGCAGAGCGGATGCCGCAGCATCGGCCCCGGCATCCGCCGGCAGTCCCAGGCCGCGTCGCATCGCCGCCGCGTGATGCGGGTAATTGCCGTGCGTGCGCACCCACCCGTCCGACGTGCGGAAGAACCCGGACAGCGGAGCCCACGCCGACAGCTGCTCGCCGTCCAGGCGGAAATGACGTTCGCTCGAGTACGCGACCGCGATGCGGTCGGGATGGAGCGCGACGACGCGGCGGTCGGCGAACGAGGCCGCCGCGAGCGACGCTGCGGCGACGCTCGCCCAGGCGAGCGAGCCGGTCGCCGTGCGTGCGGGGAGCGGAACCGGACGAGGGCCATCCGGCACGGCGAGGGTCAGCGCAGGGTCACCGCCGAGGTCGCCCCAGATGCGGCCGAGCAGGTCTCGTCCGGGATCCGCGGCTTTCGTCATGCCTTCTGCTCGTCGAGCACGGGCAGGGCGCCGGGGGCGAGGAGTCGAGGGCGCGCTGCCATGCGAGGAGATTACGCCCGCACCCGACCGCACCGCCAGAGCGCCGCGCGCATCCACATGATCGCAGACCGCGTGATTCCGCGGATTCCGACGGCGACACGCCCGGGCTGCGGTCAGGATTTGCCCGCTCCCCGGATCCCACGTAACTTATTACTTGTTCGCCCCACAGGGAAGCGGAGAGGCCGAGAGCCTCACCCCCCTCAAGCGGAGAACCACCCCCATCGAAGTCAGCACCTTGAGTGCTGCGACCTCCGGGTTTACGATGAGGGTTCCCACTCCAGTTGGAGCGGTCACAGGCTGTCGCCTGGGTCGCGAAGATCCGGGCCGTCGATTTGACTGCGCTCGTGAGGAGCGGGTAAGATAGAGAAGTTGCCCTGCAGGAAGGCCGAGAGGCTGGAGGCAGGAGCATCCGATCCTTGAGAACTCAACAGCGTGCACTTGTCAAATGCCAAAAAACCTCGCGGTCAGCTTGTCTGACCGATGAGATTCTTTTGAGATTAAACGAGATGTCAGCAATGACATCCGATCGTCAGATCAAACTCGCTCGGCCGAACCCATTCCGGTTCGATCGCAGCAAAATTCTTTTACGGAGAGTTTGATCCTGGCTCAGGATGAACGCTGGCGGCGTGCTTAACACATGCAAGTCGAACGGTGA
>DASQLG010000112.1:0-36543 GCA_035630115.1 Microbacterium sp.
CCTCCGCACCGACGACCCCGACGTGGTCGAGCGGCATCGCGCCAAGGTGTACGGCAAGGCCTCCGTCGGCGCGCCGCCCATGTCGGTGCCGCACCTCGACACCCGCGTCGTCGACGGCGAGGCGTCGCTCCTGTTCGGTCCGTTCGCGACCTTCAGTCCGAAGTTCCTCAAGAACGGCTCGATGCTCGACCTCGTCGCGCAGGTGCGGCCCGGCAACCTGTGGCCGATGATCAAGGTCGCGATCGACAATCCGTCGCTGATCACCTACCTCGTCGGCGAGCTGCTGAAGAATCACGAGAAGAAGGTCGACAGCCTGCGCGCGTTCATGCCGACCGCGAAGGACGAGGACTGGGAGCTGCTCAACGCCGGGCAGCGCGCGCAGGTCATGAAGAAGGACCCCAAGAAGGGCGGCGTCCTGCAGTTCGGCACCGAGGTCGTCACAGGCGCCGACGGCACGATCGCCGGCCTGCTGGGCGCCTCGCCCGGAGCCTCCACGGCGGTGTCGATCATGCTCGGTCTGCTCCAGACGTGCTTCCCCGAGCGTATCGACGAGTGGGAGCCACGCCTGCGCGAACTCATCCCGAGCTATGGCGAGCAGCTGAACCCGCGCCCGGAGATCGCGGAGGAAGTGCTCTCGGAGACCGCGGAGACGCTCGCGCTGACGGCCTAGCGCCGCGCGATCCCCCTCCGCCCCTAGGGTGGGGGCATGCGGGGAGCCTGGGGACGGCGGTCGCGCCGCGCGGCCGCGGCGATGTCCGTGTTCGTCGTGGCGCTGACGCTCGCGGTGGCGCCTGCAGCGGCGGCACCATCGGGCGGGACGGTCGCGGCGGCGCCGGCATCCGTTCAGGACTTCACCTACGACTCGTTCGACGCGGACTACTACCTCGTGCGCGGCACGGGCGGAAAGAGCCACCTGTTCACGACGGAGACGCTGGTCGCGCGGTTTCCCGACGTCGACCAGAACAAGGGGATCGTGCGCTGGTTGCCCAAGGCCGACTCCGGCATCGCCCACGACACGCGTGTGGTGAGCGTCACCGGCGCCGGGGGAGCGCCGATCCCGTGGTGGACGGAGGAGGACGAGGACTGGGTCTACGTCCTCACCGGAGACGACTCCTATGTTCGCGGCGCACAGACCTACGTCATCTCGTACACGATGAGCGACGTCGTGCTGCGCTACGAAGACACCGGCGCCGACGAGTTCTACTGGGACACTGTCGGCGCCGACCACGCGCAGCCGTTCGGCTCGCTGACCGGACGCGTGCATGTCGCCGGTGACGCCGCGGACGGCCTCATGGCCGGCCGCGCGTTCTGCTACCGCGGCCCCCCCGGATCGACCGATCGCTGCGGGATCGCCGGCCCGGAGCCCGACACCGCATGGCCGGCCGACGTCTCCGCATGGGCGCTTTCGACGAGCGGTCGGGATGCCGCGGCATCCGCTGTCGTCTTCACCGCGACCGATGCCGACATCGGCCCGAACGAGGCCGTGACCGTCGCGATCGGATTCGCGCAGCGCACGTTCTCCGCGCCGACGCCGCCACCGCCACCGCCCTACCCCTGGTGGGAGTGGATCCTTCCCGTCCTCGCGCTGCTGTCCGGCATCGGCGGGCTCCTCTTCGTGCTCGTCATGAAGGTCGTGCTGCGGCGGAATCCCGACCGCTCGCCCGTGATCGTGCAGTACACCCCACCCGAGGATGAGTCGCTCACCCTGTCGGCCGGGGTCCTCGACGTTCCCGAGCGCGCGATGGCCGCGCACGTGGTCGATCTAGCCGTGCAGGACGCCGTCGAGCTGCGCGCATCGGGCGACCGCGAGGATGCCGGCGACTTCGAGGTGGTGCTGCGCAGCACGGACGGCCTCGAGCACGACGACCTGCGCGTCGTTCAGATGCTCTTCGCGAAGAACAACAAGCCGGGTGCCGGTGTCGACCTCGGCGCGTTCGCCAACTCCCCGCCGATCCGAGCGGTCACGTACGTCCGCCGCATCGATGAGTTCACCGTTCAGCGCGGATACCGCAGCACGCTGCCGCGGTGGATCGGGTCGACTCGGACGGCGTTTCAGTTCGGCGGCTTCTTCCTCGCAATGGCGCTGATCTTCTTCGGGGACGGCGCATTCGACGTGCTCGCGGAGTTCGGCGTGTTCGGTGGTCTGCTCTTCATCGGAGCCATCGTCAGCGGATTCTTCGCCTTCATCATCCTGCCGTTCCTCCGTCTGCCGAAGTCGACCCTGACCCTCGCGGGCGGCATCCACAAGACCTATCTCGACGGGATCCGCGAGTACCTCCGGCTCGCGGAGGAGGACCGCCTGCGCGCGGCCCAATCGCCGCGAACCGCCGACCTCGTCTCGTCCGGACGCCGCGCGTACGGGGACGCACCGAATTCGCCCGGCGACACCATCGTCAACGTCTACGAGCGGCTGCTGCCGTACGCGGTGCTGTTCGGCATGGAGCGCGAGTGGGTCGACGTGATCCGCAGCGCCGCTCCCGTCGCCGAGGTCCGCAGCCGCGTGTCGCTCTTCGACGCGGTCTCGTCGCGATCCCTCTCTGACGCATCCTCGTCGATCGGCCGCCTGGCGGTGACGCCGGTGACCCGCTCGGGTTCGTCGAGCAGTTCGTCGTCGAGCTCGAGCTGGTCGTCGTCGGGCGGGTCGTCCGGGGGCGGCTCGTCGGGCGGCGGAGGCGGTGGCGGAGGCTTCGGCGGGAGGTGATCCCTGCCGGAAGGGGTCGAGGATCGAGCTCGACGGCTGCGGCGACTACGCTCGGCACGTGGCCAAACTGTACTTCCGCTACGGTGCGATGAACTCAGGCAAGTCGTCGTCCCTCCTGCAGGCCGCGTACAACTACGAGGAACGCGGGCAGCACGTGCTGCTGGCCAAGCCCGCGATCGACACCAAGGAGTCCGACAAGATCTCCAGCCGCCTCGGCATGTCGCGTGCGGTCGATTTCCTCGTCGAGCCGGATGCCGATCTGAGGGCTCTGTTCGCCGCGCATCGCGCCCGGGTGCAGTCCTCCGCCGCTGAGGCTCTGATCCCCGAACAGACGCCCATGGGCCGGCCGGTGGAGATCGCCTGCCTCCTGATCGATGAGGCGCAGTTCCTCACTCCGGCGCAGGTCGACGACCTCCTTCGCATCGTCGTGCTGGACGGCGTCCCTGTGCTCGCGTACGGCATCCGCACCGATTTCCGCACCGAGGCGTTCCCCGGCTCGCGCCGCCTGCTCGAGCTCGCCCACAGCCTCGAGGAACTCAAGACGATCTGCCGCTGCGGACGCAAGGCGATCTTCAACGCGCGATTGGTGGGCGGACGATTCGTCTTCGACGGCGACCAGGTCGCCATCGACGAGCTGTCCACCGACCGCGTCACGTACGAATCGATGTGCGCGGAGTGCTACCTGCGCGAGTCCGGCGGCCGTCTCGACGGTCGCTGAGCCGCGCGCGCCCGACTCTAAGCTGGGTCCATGCGTGTTCTCCTCGCCGGCGGTGCCGGCTACATCGGTGCCCACACCGCCGTCTCCCTCCTCGACGCGGGCCACGACGTGGTCCTCCTCGACGACCTGTCGGGCACGAGCGCCATCGCGGCCGACCGGGTCGCGGCGATCGCCGGGAAGAACGCGCCGCTCGTGGTGGGGGATGCCGCCGACGACGCGGTCGTCGAGCAGGTGTTCGCCGAGCATGGACCGATCGATGCGATCGTCCACCTCGCGGCCTTCAAGGCCGTCGGAGAGTCGACCCAGAAGCCGCTCGAGTACTACTCGAACAACGTCGACACGACGTTCGCCCTTCTTCGCGTGGGCCTGAAGCACGGCATCCGCTCGTTCGTCTTCTCGAGCACGGGAACGGTGTACTCCGACCCGGCCGACCTCCCCTTCACGGAGGAGTCGACCACGAGCATCGACCTGTCGAACGCGTACTCCAAGTCCAAGCGCATCAACGAGGTCGTCCTCGCCGACGTCGCGCGCGTCAACCCCGACCTGAACGTGACCGTCCTGCGCTATTTCAACCCGGTGGGCGCGCACCGGAGCGGTCTCATCGGCGAGGATCCGGCCGGCATCCCGAACAATCTCATGCCGTTCGTGGCCCGCGTCGCGGTGGGCAAACTGGAGCAGATCGGCGTGTTCGGCGACGACTACGACACCCCGGACGGAACGGGGCTGCGCGACTACATCCACGTCGTCGACCTCGCCGAGGGACACGTGACCGCCCTGGAGCAGGCTCGGCCCGGCTTCGTCGTCTACAACCTCGGCACCGGCCAGCCGGTGAGCGTGCTCGAGCTGATCGCGTCGTTCGAGAAGGCGGTGGGCCACGAACTGCCGAAGCAGATCCTCGATCGGCGCCCCGGCGATGTCGCCGCGACGTACTGCGACCCGTCGAAGGCCGAGCGCGAGCTGTCCTGGAAGGCGCGGCTCACGATCGACGACTCGTGCCGCGACTACTGGAACTGGCAGTCGCGCAACCCCGACGGTTACGCGACCGTCTGAGGGGGCATCCTCTGTGGTCTGACCACATGCTAATGTGGTCAGACCACAGAGGAGGACGCATCGACGCGACCAGGCACCAGACCACGACGGCGAACGCGCGCGCGTGGCAGGTCGTCCTCGAGCGCATCGAGGACGACCTCCTCGAGGGTCGCCTGGGTCCCGGCGATCGCCTTCCGCCCGAGCGCGAGCTGGCCGTGCGGCTCGGCGTGGGCAGGTCCAGCGTGCGCGAGGCGCTCCGCGTGCTCGAAGTGCTCGGTCTGGTGCGCACCGGAACCGGTTCCGGGCCGACGTCCGGCGCGATCATCATCGCGACGCCACGCGGCGGCATGTCCGCCCTGCTCCGCCTCCAGGTCGCCGCGCACGGCTTCCCGCTCGACGACGTGGTCCGCACCCGTGTCGTGCTCGAATCCGCCGTCGTCGAGGCGGTGGCGGCCGACCCGGCTCGTTCGACCGCCGGCGCCCATGCGGTGCTCCAGGCGATGGATGCCGCAGACCTCACTCCCGGAGAATTCCTCGTCCTGGACGCCCAGCTGCACCTCGCTCTCGCGGAGGCATCCGGCAACGTCGTGATCACGGCGATGATGGCCGGCCTGCGCACCGCCATCGAGTCGTACGTGCAGGCCGGTGCCGAGCGCATCACCGACTGGGACGCCACGGCCGCGCGCCTGCGTAGCGAGCATGCCGCCATCCTCTCCGCCGTCGACGCCGGCGACGCCGCGTCCGCCCGCACCCTCATCCACGACCACATCACCGGCTATTACGCCGAAGCGGGCCTGGCCCGCGCCTGACGAAAGGACCGACGATGGTGAAGCGCCAGCTCCCCCAGCCCGCCGAGCTGCTCGAGCTCATGCAGTTCAAGAAGCCCGAGCTCAACGGCCGGAAGCGCCGCCTCGACTCGGCACTGACGATCGGCGACCTGCGTGCCATCGCGAAGCGCCGCACGCCCAAGGCCGCATTCGACTACACCGACGGCGCCGCGGAGGGTGAGCTGTCGCTCACGCGTGCGCGGCAGGCGTTCGAGGACATCGAGTTCCACCCGGATGTGCTGCGTCCCGCCGAGAACGTCGACATGTCGACGACCATCCTGGGCGGCCCGAGCGCGCTGCCGTTCGGCATCGCGCCGACGGGCTTCACGCGTCTGATGCAGACCGAGGGCGAGAGCGCGGGCGCGTCGGCGGCCGGAGCCGCCGGCATCCCGTTCACGCTGTCGACACTCGGCACCACCTCGATCGAGGACGTGAAGGCGGCGAACCCGCACGGGCGCAACTGGTTCCAGCTCTACGTGATGCGCGACCGGGAGATCTCCTACGGGCTCGTCCGTCGCGCCGCCGCCGCCGGCTTCGACACGCTGCAGTTCACGGTCGACACCCCGGTCGCCGGTGCCCGGCTGCGCGACAAGCGCAACGGCTTCGCGATCCCGCCGCAGCTGACGGTCGGCACCATCGTGAATGCCATCCCGCGTCCGTGGTGGTGGATCGATTTCCTCACCACGCCGAAGCTCGAGTTCGCCTCGCTCTCGACGACCGGCGGCACCGTCGGCGAGCTGCTGAACTCGGCCATGGACCCGACCATCAGCTTCGACGATCTGTCGATCATCCGCGACATCTGGCCGGGCAAGATCGTCGTCAAGGGCGTGCAGAACGTCGAAGACTCGGTGCGCCTGATCGGCGCGGGTGTGGACGGGATCATCCTGTCCAACCACGGCGGACGCCAGCTCGACCGCGCGCCGATTCCGTTCCACCTGCTGCCGAACGTCGTGCGCGAGGTCGGCAAGGACGCGACGGTCATGATCGACACCGGCATCATGAACGGCGCCGACATCGTCGCCTCCATCGCACTCGGTGCGAAGTTCACGCTGATCGGCCGCGCATACCTCTACGGCCTCATGGCCGGCGGCCGACAGGGCGTCGATCGCACGATCGCGATCCTCCGCGACGAGATCGAGCGCACGATGAAGCTGCTGGGTGTGTCGACGCTCGCCGAACTCGAACCGAAGCACGTCACGCAGCTCGCTCGGCTGGTGCCGGTGACCACGCCGGCCGCACGGCCGGTGCGCACGGGCAGCGTGGCGACCGCGAAGTCCTGACCGGCCCTATCCCGCGCGGAGGTCAGCTCCGCGCGGGGAGCGTCGGCAGCAGCGTGTCGAGGTAGTCGGCGGTGTCCTCCCAGCCTTCGACCGCATGGCAGGGCACCCCGATTGCGAGGACGGGGTAGTCGTTGCCGTCGGGGTCGAGCCGATCGCCGACGAACAGCATGTCGTCGAGAGGGATGCCGGTCTGCTCGGCGAGCCGGCGCATGCCGTAGGCCTTGTCGATTCCCCGGTGGGTGATGTCGACAGAGGTCGAACCACCCGAGCGCACCTCGAGGTCGGGGATCTGCGCGGCGACGGCCTCGCGGAGCGTGTTCTTCTTCGCTCCGGTCGGGTCCCACGCGATCTTCGCATGGAGGGGGGCGCGCTGTCCCAGGGCCGAAAAGGTGATCTGGGAGCCCCGATCCTCGAGGATGTCACCCCAGGTCTCGGCCTCCCAGAGGCCCAGGCGCCGCGCCTCGCCCTCGACGGCGTTCATCGCGCGAGACTTCTCGTCGTTCGTCAGCGAGTGCGCGTAGACGGTCACGATGCCACGCTCCTCGAGGCGGTAGTACTGCGTTCCGCACGTCGGGAGCAGGTGAACATGCGACAGAGTCTCCGCCGATGCATCCGGCAGCCTGTCGACGACCTGCGCGCGGAACTGTTCGAGCTGTCCGCCCGAGATGATCGCGACCTCGACGCGCTCCGCCAGCCCGATCAACTGCTCGCCGATCCGCGGGTCGATCGCGCTCTTGGAGGGCGCGAGGGTGTCATCGAGGTCGAAGGCGACGAGGCGGGGAGGGAGGCGGTCGGCGGACGATTCGGTCACGGTGCTCCTGTCTGGCGGTCGTGAGACGCGAAAGGCCCCGTCTCGCCTCTTTTCAGAAGCGAGCGGAGCCTCTCTGCAGTCGGGGTGACAGGATTTGAACCTGCGGCCTCGTCGTCCCGAACGACGCGCGCTACCAAGCTGCGCCACACCCCGTGGCAACCCTCCGAGTCTACCCGATGCTCGGAGATGGTCCGAACTCGCTCAGAGGCGGGGGAGGAGGGTGATCAGCGACACCTCGGGGCGGCAGGCGAAGCGCACCGGAGCGTAGATGGAGTGACCGAGCCCCGCGCTGACGTTCAGCGGGACGCGCCGCCCGGCGTGCGACCATCGGCTCAGACCGCGCGCCTGATCGAGGGGGATGTCGCAGTTCGCGACGAGCGCGCCGAAGCCGGGGACCCGCACCTGACCGCCGTGCGTGTGCCCCGCGAAGATCATGTCCGCCCCGAGATCGATGTACGCGTCGAGCACTCGGCGGTACGGCGCGTGCGTGACCCCCAGCGTCGCTGCAGCGGGAGCGACGTCGGCCTGGAGCTCATCCAGCAGATCGGGGAGAACCTCCAGGTGATCCCACCGCCGGTGAGCATCGCTGACGCCGAGCGCGTCGATCCGCATGCCGGCGACCTCGAAGGAGCCCACGGCGTTGTTCAGGTTCAGCCATCCCAGCTCATCCGCCAGGTAGCCGTCGAGCGCCTGCGTGTCCAGCGGTTCGCTCGCGACCTTCACGGTCGACGGGCCGGTGAAGTACCGCAGCGGGTTGCGTGGCGAGGGCGCCGCGTGGTCGTTCGACCCGTGCACGAAGGCCCCAGGGATGCCGCGCAGGGGGTCAAGGGCCGCGCGCAGGCCGCGCAGGCCCTCCGCATGGCCGAGATTGTCGCCGGTGTTGATCACGACATCAGGACGCCAGGTGTCGGCCACGGCAGCCATCCAGCGCTGCTTGCGACGCTGCCACGGCGCCATGTGGGCGTCGGAGAGGTGCAGCACGCGCACCGGCTCGGATCCTGCCGGCAGGATCCGCACGCCATGCTCGCGAACCGTGAACAGATAGCGCTCGATCCCGATGCCCCAGATCGCGGCGCTCGCACCGATCGCCCCCACCGCTCCGAGAGCGGCGAGGGCGGTCTTGGCGTGCCCGTTCGGCACTAGGTGCACTTCGCGCGGCTGTAGTCCACCGTGATCGCCGAGTTCCGGTTCACGATGCTCCCGGCTACAGGGCTCGTGCCCGTTGCCTTGCCCTGGGGTCCTGCCGTCGAGTCCTCGGTACAGGCTCCGGGCTGGACGTTGCCGAAGCCGGCGCCGCGCAGGTCGCTGAGCGCCCTGTCGAGCTGCTTGCCGGCGACATCGGGCACGCCGATTCCCTGGCCGTTGCTCGGGTTGATCGTGACGGTCGTCCCGCCGACAGCGCGGCCCGCTCCCGGATTCTGTGCAGCGACGACGCCCTCAGACTCGGACGAGTCGACCGGTTCGCCCACGCTCACGCTGAAGCCGGCTTCCTCGAGCCTGCCCGCCGCCTCATCGATCGACAGACCGATGACGCTCGGAAGGTCTCGTGTCACCTGACGAGTGAGCTCGCCGAAGTTCTGCGGGAAGTCATCGCCGCCGTAGAGCTCGTTGGCGCGGTACTGCACGGCTTCGGCGATCACGTAGCGCAGGTCCGACACCCGGCGGTCGGCATAGTACAGGTCGAAGATGTTCGCGCCGCCGGTGCTGTTGCCGACCCACGTGGCCGTGGCGACGCGGGTGGATGATTCGATCATCCAGGACTGCCAGCCCTCGTGGGTTCCGGTCTTGCCGATGACGGGTGCGTTGCCCGGGTTGGCCTGCGAGCCGGTGCCGCCGCCGCGCATCACGCCCTGGAGAGCGAAGGAGGCCGTTGAGGCGACGACCGGATCGAGCACCGGAGTGCACGTGCGGACGGGCACGAGCTCGGGCCTGTCCACGCCGTCGGAGTCCGTGACGCGGTCGATGACCTTCGGCTGGCAGTACACGCCGTTGTTCGCGACCGTGCCGTACGCGCCGGCCATCGTGATCGGGGCGACGTTGTCGTCGCCGATGACGTTGTTGGCAACCCCCATGGTGATCGGACGGCCGTCGCCGGTCGTCACTCCCATCTTGGTAGCCACGTTGGCGATGTCGCAGAGGTCGAGCTGAGACGCCATCGCGAGGTAGCCGGAGTTGAGGGAGGCGGCCGTGAACTGCATCGGTGTCCCGGTGAAGCCGCTCACGCCACCGAAGTTGCCGATGCGGGCACGCTCGACATTGACCCAGTCGCCGGTGCAGGAGTTGGTCATGCGCGGGAAGACGCGGTTGACGCCGTTGATCACCTCGTTCACGGAGCGGCCCTGCTCGAGCCAGTCGATCAGGGTGAACAGCTTGAAGGTCGACCCCGCGTTGAACCCGTCGGACTTCCCGTAGGTGCGGTCGCCCGCGTACACGAGCGACGAATAGTTCGGATCCGCCTCGAGGGCAGCGTCCTCGCTGAACATCGTGTTCTGCCCGATCGCGAGAACCCGCCCGCTCGTGTTGTCGATGCTCACGGTCGCCGCGCCGAACTTTCCCGTCTCCGGGCCGGTCAGGCCCTCGATGGATGTGGGTGTCCAGTCGCGCATCGCCTGCTCGGTCGCAGCCTGAAGGCGTACGTCGAGCGTCGTGTAGATGTTGAGGCCTCCGCGCTGCAGGGTGCGGTACCGGTCGTCGATCGTCGCACCGAACGCGGGGTCGGCGAGGATCGTGTTCTTGACGTACTGGCAGTAGTACGCCGCGCCACCGGCCGCCGCGCAACCTGTGGTCGGCGGGGTGATCACGGGCGTGATGGGCTCGATCGCCGCTGCGACGTACTCGTCCTGGGTGATCTTCCCGTCGTCGAGCAGGCGGCTCAGGACGTAGAGCTGGCGGCCCTTGGTCGCGCTGTAGCCGTCGGCCGCCGCCAGATACTGCTCCTGCGAGATCGTGCCTTCCGCGAGGAGGGTGTCCAGCGCCGCGAGTCGCCCCTCGCCGACATCGTCGATGAGGCCGTCGGGGGCCTTGTTGTAGCCGATGCCCTCTTCGTCGTAGATCGACCCTTCCGGCTGGTCGATGCGATACGTGTTCGGGTTCTGGACGATGCCGGCGAGCGTCGCGGCCTGTCCGAGCGAGAGGGTGCCTGCTGACGCGTTGAAGTAGTACTTGGCCGCGGCGTCGATGCCGTATGTGCGGCCGCCGAAGTTCGCGATGTTCAGGTAACCCAGCAGGATGTCGGTCTTCGAGTACTTCTGCTCAAGGGCGATCGCGTAGCGCATCTCCTGGAGCTTGCGCTCGATGCCTTCGTTGCCCGAAGCGGTCGTCGCCTGCGTCCAGCAGTTCGCCAGGACCTCCGACTGGGTCAATTCCTCGGTCGCCACCGCGTCGCGCTCACACCGCTGGATGAGCACGTTCTTCACGTATTGCTGACTGATCGACGATCCACCCTGGGTCTCCCCGCCGCCGCGAAGGTTCTGCAGGACGGCACGGGACGTGCCGATCAGATCCACACCACCGTGCTGGTAGAAGCGGGGGTCTTCGCTCGAGAGGACCGCGTCGTACATGACCGGGGCCACCTGGTCGAACTCGACCGGTGACCGGTTCTGGTCGTAGAACGACGTGAGTTCCGCGGCCTCGCCGGTGTCGGGGTTCGCGTAGTAGAAGGTGGTCGGCAGCATGAGCTTGTCGATGTCGAGCACGCTCGGCAGGTTGTCGAACATCGTGATGGCGCTCGTCGCGGCCGCGCCCGACAGGGCGATCGCAGGGGTGACGGTCGCGGTGATGAGCACACCCGCGGCAGCGCTGAGTCCGACCAGGCCCAACAGGCCCCCGAACACACCGCTAGCCGTCCGTTTCGTATCAGGCATAGGCTTGATCGTAGGGGAGCTACCTGGGCGAACCCTTCACAGCCCCGCCCGCTCACGGCGTTCTCCCCGCATCCGCCTGCGACTTTTCGGAGCCTCCATGACCACGTGGGAGTACCTCACCACCCCCCTTCTGATCCACAACACCGCCGCGATTCTGAACAACTGGGGCAAGCAGGGGTGGGAGCTCGTGCAGGTCGTCCCCGGCCCGGAGGGCGGCCTCGTCGCCTACCTCAAGCGGCCCACGGGTGGCGGCACGGCCAATGCGGGGCTGGATGCCGCGGCTCAGGCAGCGCAGAAGTTCGACGAGCCGCAGATATGAGGGTCTCCGCCAGGCTCGCTGAGCTCGGGATCGATCTGCCCGCCGTCGTCCCACCGGTTGCGGCCTACGTACCCGCGAAAGCCCACGGAGATCTGGTGTTCACCGCCGGCCAGCTGCCGATGGTCTCGGGCGCGCTGCCGGCGACGGGCAAGGTCGGCGACGGCCATGGTCTCGTTCCCGCAGGCGACGCCCGGGCGTACGCCCGTCAGTGCGCGCTGAACGCCCTGGCGGCGGCGGCAGCGGCCGTCGGCGGTGTCGACCGGCTCACGGGCGTCGTCAAGGTCGTCGGCTTCGTGGCATCCGTTCCCGACTTCACGGGGCAGCCCGGCGTCATCAACGGTGCGAGCGAGGTGCTGGGCGAGGTCTTCGGCGAGGCCGGCCGCCACGCGCGCTCGGCGGTGGGGGTCACCGCGCTTCCGCTCGACAGCCCCGTCGAGGTCGAGGTCATCTTCTCCTACGTCTAGCGCACCTGCGCGGAGATCACCGACATGACAGCGGTGTCGGCGAGCGTCGTGGTGTCGCCGACCTCACGACCCTCCGCGACGTCCCGCAGCAGGCGCCGCATGATCTTCCCGGAGCGGGTCTTGGGCAGCTCTTCGACGATGTACACATCGCGCGGCCGGGCGATCGGGCCGATCTGCTCGCCGACCCACGCGCGCAGCTGCTGCGCGAGGCCGTCGGCGGAGTGGGCGGCCAGGTAGCTCCGCTTGATGATCACGAACGCCGCGACCGCCTGCCCGGTGGTCTCATCGGACGCCCCGACGACCGCGGCTTCGGCGACGGCTTCGTTCGCGACCAGTGCCGACTCGATCTCGGTCGTAGACAGACGGTGGCCGGAGACGTTCATCACGTCGTCCACGCGGCCCAGCAGCCACACGTCGCCGTCCTCATCCAGGCGCGCACCGTCGCCGGCGAAGTAATAGCCCTGCGCGGCGAACTTGTCCCAGTACGTCTCCTTGTACCGCTCCGGGTCGCCCCAGATGCCGCGCAGCATGCTCGGCCACGGCTCGGTGACCACGAGCAGGCCCCCGTTGCCGTTGCCGACGTGCACGCCGTCGTCGTCGACGACCTCGATCGACGTGCCCGGGAGCGGCACCTGCGCGCTGCCCGGCTTGGTCTCGGTCACGCCGGGCAGGGCCGAGATCATGATCGCGCCGGTCTCGGTCTGCCACCACGTGTCGACGATCGGGGCGACCTTGCCGCCGATGATCTTCCGGTACCACATCCACGCTTCGGGATTGATCGGCTCGCCCACCGACCCGAGCAGACGCAGCGACGAGAGGTCGTACTGCTCGGGGATGGCCCGGCCGATCTTCATGAAGGAGCGGATGGCGGTCGGCGCGGTGTACAGGATGGTCACGCCGTACTTCTGGATGATCTCCCACCAGCGCCCGGGGTGCGGAGTGTCGGGAGTGCCCTCGTAGAGCACCTGGGTCGCTCCATTGGCGAGTGGACCGTACGTGACGTAGCTGTGCCCCGTGACCCAGCCGATGTCGGCCGTGCACCAGTAGACGTCCGTTTCGGGATGCAGGTCATGGACGACCTTGTTGCTGAAGGCCGTCTGGGTGAGGTAGCCACCGGAGGTGTGCATGATTCCCTTCGGCTTCCCGGTCGTGCCCGACGTGTAGAGGATGAACAGCGGGGTCTCGGCGGGGAACGCTTGAGCCTCATGCTCCGCGGACGCCTGCGGGACGACGTCGTGCCACCAGATGTCGCGGCCGTCGGTCCATTCCACGACGTTTCCTCCGCGGCGGGCGACCAGCACGTGCTCGACGGTCTCCTGGACGCCCGACCCGTTCCGGTCGGCGAGGGCCATGTCGACGGCGGGCTTGAGCGGAGACACCTTGCCCTTGCGATACCCGCCGTCTGCCGTGATGACCAGCTTCGCGCCGGCGTCGTCGATGCGCGCGCGCAGACTGTCCGCGGAGAAGCCTCCGAACACCACCGAGTGGATCGCACCCAGGCGCGCGACCGCGAGCATCGCCGCGATCGCCTCGGGGATCATCGGCATGTAGATGGCGACCCGATCACCCTCGCCGACGCCGAGGCCTTCCAGCACGTTGGCGAGACGCTTGACCTCGTCGGTCAGCTCCGCGTAGGTGACGTGCCGCGAATCGCCCGGTTCGCCCTCCCAGAGCAGTGCCACGCGCTCGCCGTTGCCCGCCTCGACATGACGGTCGAGGCAGTTGTACGCGACGTTCAGCTCGCCGTCGGCGAACCAGGTCGCGAACGGCGGGTTCGACCAGTCGAGCACCTGGGTGAACGGCGTGTGCCAGTGCAGCTCGCGCGCCTGCTCCGCCCAGAAGGCTTCGCGGTCGGCCGCGGCCCTCTGGTAGACCTCTGCGGTCGCGACCGAGCTCTCGGCGAACTTCGCGGGCGGGGCGAACCGCCGGCTCTCAGTGAGGAGGTGGTCTATCTGGCTGCTCATGCTCGCTCCTTCGCGGGCCGTTCCCGGGGCGGCGCAGTCGGGAGACGCGCCGCAACGACAGGGTCAATCTACCCAGCGCGCCGCGTGCTCACTACTTCCGATGGTGGGGAGCGCGCTCCCCACCATCCCTGCACCTCCGGACACGATCGATATATCGGTCACGTCCTGATGAGTGTGTTTGGAAGGTCGCACCACATTGCGTATGCTCGTCACCGGCCGAACATTCGATTCTGGCATTGCGACACCCGACCCACCCCCGGACTGCGGTGTCGCGCGCGGCGGCATCCCATTCCCCCCATGGGATGCCGCCCTCTTTTCTTCGCCCCTCCTCCCCAGGGTCGCGGAGGCGCCGACCGTCCACCGAGCCGACTGGTCGCCGCGGGTCGTCGGGTGCGCCGACCTAGTTTCGAGGCATGCCCGAACGCTTCGTCGTCCAACCGCGGATCGCCTCCCGCGCGGGTACGGCTGCACTCGGGGCTCCTGAGCGATGTGTCGGGTCGGCGGCTCCGGAACCCCTGGTTCCGCGAACGCGCAGAGCGCCGTCGCCCGCTCCAGCGCGCGGCATCGACCTCCGGCATCCCGCTCTCGAGCCGCTGGCTCGCTACCTGGACGATCCCGAGGTGACCGATCTCTTCGTCAACGGCGCCGCCGGGCTATTCGTCGACCGTGGCCACGGCGCGATCCCTGCGCCGGAATGGCGGGCACGCGAAGAGGACGTGCGCGACCTCGCGGTCGCCCTGATCGCGCTCGGCGATCGTCACATCGACGAGGCCACCCCGTGCGTCGACGTACGGCTCGACGGCGGCATCCGCGTGCATGCCGTGCTTCCCCCCGTTGCGGCGGAAGGCACCGTCATCTCCATCCGCGTCCCCCGGCTCGACAGTCCCGACCTGGCGGCGCTGCAGTCGCGCGGCATGTTCGATGCGACCACGCGAACCCGCCTGGAGAACCTCGTGACCGAACGCGAGAACCTCCTCATCACCGGCGCCGCGGGGGCCGGCAAGACGACACTGCTGTCGGCACTGCTCGGCTGCGCGGCGCCTTCTGATCGGATCGTCACGATCGAAGACGTCGCGGAGCTGCGGGTGGACCATCCGCATCACGTCCGCCTCGAAGCTCGGCAGGCCAACCTCGAGGGTGCCGGAGCGATCGGGCTCGCGCGGCTCGTACGCGAGGCCCTTCGCATGCGACCCGATCGACTGGTCGTGGGGGAGTGCCGCGGAGCAGAGGTGCGGGAGCTGCTCTCGGCCCTGAACACCGGGCACGACGGCGGCGCCGGAACGCTGCACGCGAACGGACTGGGCGATGTCCCGGCTCGGCTCGAGGCGCTCGGTGCGCTCGCGGGCCTGGACGACCGGGCTTTGGGGCGTCAGGTCGCCAGTGCCATCGGTTGCGTGCTGCACATCGCTCGCTCCCCAGATGGAACGCGGCGTCTCGCCGCGGCCGGGCGGCCGGTGATCGGAGACGCGGGTCGGCTGCAGATGGAGGAGCTCGCGTGGCCCGCGAAGTGAAGGCGTGCACGATCGCCGACACCGTTCTGAAGCTGGCGGTGCTGCTCCAGGCCGGAGTCGCCCCGGCCCGCGCGTGGGCCTACCTCGCGCACGCTGGGGATGACGACGCGGCCCGCGTGGCCGCCGCGGTGGAGCGAGGACTCCCGCTTCCGGCCGCGGTCGCCGACGCCGGGAGGCCGGATGCGCCGTCACGGCGTGGTCGGGCGGCCGCTGCGGCCGCCGACGCCACCCGTTCGCAATGGCGTGACGTGTCGGCCGCATGGCAGGTCGCGAGCGCCGTCGGAGCGCCGCTCGCCGACAGCCTCCGAGCGCTGGCGGTCGCCCTGCGCGACGGCCAGGAGGCTGCGGACGACGTCCGGGTCGCCCTTGCCGAGCCCGCCGCGACGGCGAAGCTCATGGGATGGCTGCCGCTCGTCGCGGTCGTCCTCGGCGTCGCGCTCGGGTTCGACACCTTCGGGACCCTCCTGGGCAATCCCATCGGCATCGCCTGCCTGGCGCTCGGCGTTGCCCTCATCATCGGGGCCCAGCGATGGAACGCGTCCCTCGTGCGGCGCGCACGGTCGGGCAGCGGCATCCCGGGCCTGGATGCGGAGCTCCTGGCGATCGGGCTGGCCGGGGGCGTGTCGATCGACCGGGCGCGCGCTCTGGTCCGCGACGCAACGGGCGCGCAGACGGACGCCGCCACCGAGGCGGTGCTGAATCTGTCTCGCACCGCGGGCGTACCAGCCGTGGAGCTGCTGCGCGCATCGTCCGCTCTCGCACGGCACCGGGCGCGGGTGGACGGCCGACTGCGGGCGGCGCGGCTCTCCACACGCCTCCTTCTTCCGCTCGGGGTCTGCACGCTTCCCGCGTTCCTCCTGCTCGGCGTCGCCCCGATGCTCCTCAGCGTCATGACCTCCGTGCCGCTGCCCCTCTGACCGTGCCCACCGAAAACCGTGCCCACCGAAACCGTGCCCACCGAAACCGTGCCCACCGAAACCGTGCCCACCGACCCGTGGAAAGGGATTCCCATGTCACTGCCCCGACTCACCCGCCGCCGCTCCGCACGGCTCTTCGCCGATGACACCGGCGCGGCCACCGCCGAGTATGCGATCGCGACGATGGCGGCGGTCGCCTTCGCCGGCCTGCTGGTCGTCATCATGCGCAGCGACGAAGTGCGCGGCATCCTCACGGATCTCGTCCGCCGCGCGCTGACCGTCGCATGATCCGTCGCGGACTCGGCGACGACCGCGGTTCGGTGGTCGCCGAGTTCGCCATCGCGCTGCCGGCCGTCGCGCTCGTGCTCCTTCTCGGTGCCGGAACGCTCGGAGCGTGCGCGCGACAGGTGCGCCTTCAGGATGCCGCGGCGGATGCGGCCCGTCTGGTCGCGCGCGGAGAACCGCATGCACGGGCCAGCGCGGCTGTCACCGCCGCCGTGTCCGACGCGGCCGCCGCGGTCGACCACCGCGGGGATCTCGTCTGCGTCATCGCCTCGGCTCCGGCATACGGCGCTGTTCCGATCACGCTGAGCGCGACGAGCTGCGCTCTGGACGGCGGGCTGTGATGGCCGGAACGATCCTCTCCGTCGGCGTGGTCGTGTGCAGTGCGACGCTCGTCGTCGGCTTCGCCACGGCCGGAGCCGCTGCCGCCTTCTCGCAGCGGCTCGCCGGCGTCGCCGATGCCGCAGCGCTGGCCGCCGCCGATGCGGCATCCGGTGCCGTCGAAGGCGAACCGTGCGCCCGGGCGACGGAGATCGCCGCCGCGGCAGGCGCGGGGCTGGCCGGCTGCGTGCTCGATGAACTCATCGCGACGGTCACCGTGACCGCGCCCTTCGGGCGGCTCCCCGCGACGGCGTCGGCCCGGGCGGGTCCGCCCGGTTCATGACGGGGCTCACAGCGCTCGCCTGCTGATCGGTGTGTATGGTGTGCTTCGAAGAAAGGACGCCCCCGTTGGCAACAGGCAAGAAGCTCGTCATCGTCGAGTCACCGACGAAGATGAAGTCGATCCAGGGGTACCTCGGCGACGACTATGAGGTACTGAGCTCGGTCGGGCACATCCGCGATCTCGCGAGCAAGAAGGACATCCCGGCCGACAAGAAGACGGCTTACGGCAAGTACTCGATCGACATCGACAACGACTTCGACCCCTACTACGTCGTCAACGATCGCAAGACCAAGACGGTCGCCGAGTTGAAGCGCGCGCTCAAGACGGCCGACGAAGTCCTGCTCGCGACCGATGAGGACCGCGAGGGCGAGGCCATCGCCTGGCACCTGCTCGAGGTGCTCAAGCCCAAGGTTCCCGTACACCGCATGGTCTTCCACGAGATCACAAAGGATGCGATCCGCGCCGCCGTCGACAATACCCGCGAGCTGGATCTCGCACTCGTCGACGCGCAGGAGACGCGCCGTGTGCTCGACCGGCTCTACGGGTGGGATGTCTCCCCGGTCCTGTGGCGCAAGGTCGGCAGCGGCCGGGAGGGTGCCGCGCTGAGCGCCGGACGGGTCCAGTCCGCAGCGACCCGCATGGTCGTCGACCGGGAGCGCGATCGCATGGCGTTCGTGTCGGCGGAGTACTGGGACGTCGAGGCTCTGGCCGTCACCCTTCGACAGGCTCAGGGATCGGAGGACAGCTTCACGACCCGCCTCGCCCGCGTCGACGGTTCGCCGTTGGCCCGCGGCACCGACTTCGACGACCGTGGCCAGTTGAAGAAGGTCGTCGTCGTCCTCGACGAGACCAAGGCCCGTGCACTCGCCGCGGCGATCGCCGGCGTCGGGGAGGCCTCCGTCACGGCGCTCGAGTCCAAGCCCGGAACACGCAGCCCGAAGCCGCCGTTCACCACCTCGACCCTTCAGCAGGAAGCCGGCCGCAAGCTCTCGATGAGCGCAAAGCACGCGATGAGCGTGGCCCAGCGACTCTACGAGAAAGGCTTCATCACCTATATGCGCACCGACTCGGTCGCCCTGAGCATTCAGGCGATCACGGCGGCCCGCGAGCAGGCGGTGTCGCTCTACGGCGAGAAGGCCGTGCCGTTGAACCCGCGCGGGTATCGCAGCAACAGCAAGAACGCCCAGGAGGCGCACGAGGCCATCCGCCCTTCGGGGGAGCAGTTCCGAACCCCCGCATCCGTGTCCGGCGAACTCGACCGCGACGAGCAGCGCATGTATGACCTCATCTGGAAGCGCACGATCGCCAGCCAGATGTCCGACGCGAAGTACGAGACCACCACGGTCACCCTCGCCGTCGACGCGCCGGTCGAGGGCAAGGTCCAGCATGCCGAGTTCACGGCATCCGGCACCGTCTACACGTTCAAGGGCTTCCTCGAGGCGTACGAAGAGGGCCGTGACGAGAAGCGCAGCGATGCCGACAAGGCCGACGACCAGTCCTTGCCCGTCCTGGCCGTGGGCGACGCGCTGCGGCTCAAGGAGATCGAGCCGAAGGGCCACGCGACCACGCCGAAGCCGCGCTACACCGAGGCGAGCCTCGTGAAGGCGCTCGAGGAGAAGGGCATCGGTCGCCCCTCGACGTTCGCGAGCATCATCGACGTGATCCTCGACCGCGGCTACGTCACCAAACGCGGACAGGCCCTCGTTCCGAGCTGGCTGGCGTTCAGCGTCGTCCGGCTGCTGGAGGAGCACTTCGCCGACCTGGTCGACTACGACTTCACCGCGGCGCTCGAGGACGACCTCGACGCGATCGCCCGCGGCGAGCAGCAGCGTACCGCCTGGCTGAAGGAGTTCTACTTCGGCTCCGACGCGCAGCCGGGCCTGCGCAACATCGTCGACAACCTCGGCGAGATCGATGCGCGCGAGCTCAATGCGACGCGCATCAGCGACACCACCACCCTGCGCTTCGGCAAGTACGGCCCCTATCTCGACGTGGTCGACCCCGCGGATGCCGATGCCCCGCCGCGTCGCGTCAACATCCCCGAAGACCTCGCGCCCGATGAGCTGACGCCCGCGAAGGCGCAGGAGCTCATCGACGCGCCGGTCGCGGGCAACCGCGTGCTGGGCGAGAACCCCGACACGGGCAAGCTCATCGTCGTCAAGGACGGACGCTTCGGCCCGTACATCGAGGAGACCGACCCTGAAGAACCCACGGCCGTCGACGAGGTGACCGGCGAGATCACCGAGGAGGCACCGAAGAAGAAGAAGCCCGCCTCCAAGACCGGCCCTGCTTCCAAGACCGGCCCAGCTTCTAAGACCGGTGCAGCGAAGAAGGATGCCGCCCCCAAGCCGCGCACCGCGTCGCTGTTCAAGTCGATGTCCGTGGAAACGGTCGACCTCGAAACGGCGCTGCGCCTGCTCGAACTGCCGCGCACGGTCGGCACGGATCCCGAATCGGGCGAGGTGATCACCGCCCAGAACGGCCGCTACGGGCCCTACCTCAAGAAGGGCACCGACTCGCGGACGCTCGATTCCGAGCAGCTGATCTTCGACGTCACGCTCGAGCAGGCGCTCGCGATCTACGCACTGCCGAAGTACGGCGCCCGCCGGGCGTCCAGCGCGCTCGCGGAGTTCGACAACGACCCGGTGAGCGGCAAGCCGATCCGGGTGCGCGACGGCCGCTTCGGCGCGTATGTCACCGACGGTGAGACGAACGTGACCATTCCGCGCGGTCAGACCGTCGCCGACATCACCTATGAGATCGCCGTGCAGATGATCGCCGACAAACGGGCGAAGGGTCCCGCGCCCAAGCGCACTCCGGCGCGCAAGGCGGCGACGACCCGCAAGGCGCCGGCGAAGAAGTGACAGGGCTGCCCGGCCTCGCCCGGGGACTGTTCGTCACGTTCGAGGGCGGGGACGGCGTCGGCAAGACCACCCAGGCAGCACTTCTCGAAGAGTGGCTCGTCGCGCGCGGGCGCACGGTGGTGCGCACGCGCGAGCCCGGCGGCACCGAGGTGGGCGTGCTGATCCGCGATATCGTCCTGCACCATCGTGGCGAAGTGGCGCCTCGCGCCGAGGCGCTCCTGTATGCGGCAGACCGCGCGCATCACATCGAGACCGTCGTGCGGCCGGCTCTCGAGCGACGCGAGGTCGTCATCCAGGATCGTTACCTCGACTCGTCCGTCGCCTACCAGGGCGCAGGTCGTGTCCTCGGCCGCGATGAAGTGCGCGACCTCTCGCTCTGGGCCACCGGCCGCCTGCTGCCCGACCTGACCGTGCTGCTCGA
This sequence comes from Microbacterium sp., assembly GCA_035630115.1. GTDB lineage: Bacteria > Actinomycetota > Actinomycetes > Actinomycetales > Microbacteriaceae > Microbacterium. The sequence goes on from DASQLG010000112.1 coordinate 20,636, forward strand.
CCTGGATCACTCCCTGGCCCGGAACCGGCTGGATGCGGACGACAAGCCGTTCGACCGGCTCGAGTCCGAGGAGTCGGCGTTCCACGACAGCGTGCGGGAGGAGTTCCTCGCGCTCGCGGATGCGGAGCCCCAGCGGTTCCTCGTCCTCGACGCATCGCGGCTGCCCGCCGACCTCGCGACCGACATCCAAGGGCGCATCCAGGCGCTCCTCAGTGGTGATGCCGCCGACGTCGTCGGCGGCGCCGATTAGGCTGTCGGAATGGTGAATTCGGCGGTCGCGGCAGCGCCCGCCGCACCGGCGGCGGTTCCGTGGGGCGCGGTCTGGGGCCAGGACGAGGCCGTGGCGACGCTCCAAGCGGCGGCATCCGACCCCGACTCGATGACGCACGCGTGGCTCATCACCGGCCCGCCGGGCTCGGGTCGATCGACCCTCGCGTACGCGTTCGCGGCCGCCCTCATTGCCGAGGAGGGTGACGAGCAGGCGATGCGCCAGGTGCTCGCCGGCACCCATCCCGACATGACGGCTCTGCGCACCGAAGGCGTGATCATCTCCATCAAAGACGCGCGCTCGCTCGTCGAGCGCTCGTACTTCAGCCCGTCTCTGGGGCGCTACCGCGTGATCGTGATGGAGGATGCCGACCGCATGGTCGAGCGCACGTCCAACGTTCTGCTCAAGGCCCTCGAAGAGCCGCCCGAGCGCACCGTGTGGGTGCTGTGCGCTCCGAGTGACGCCGACCTCCTGCCGACGATCCGATCCCGCGTGCGCACCCTGCGGCTCCGCGAGCCCGACATCGACGACGTGGCCCGCCTGATCGCGCAGCGTACAGGTGCCGACCTGTCCGTCGCCGAGCAGTCGGCACGGCACGCGCAGCGCCACATCGGCATGGCGCAGCGGCTTGCGACGGATGCCGCGGCCCGCGCTCGGCGTGACGCCATGCTGCGAGGCGTCCTCGCCGTCCGCGGTGTGGGCGATGCGGTCGAAGTCGCCGGCCGCGTCGTTGCTGCCGCGACCGAAGACGCGAAGGCGCTGACCGCGGAGCGCGACGAGGCGGAGCGCTCGAGCCTTCTGCGCACACTCGGAATCGCCGAGGGCGCGGCGGTGCCGCCCGCGGTCCGCTCCCAGCTGAGTGCCCTCGAGGACGACCAGAAGCGCCGTGCGACGCGGAGCCTGCGCGATGGCATCGACCGCGTTCTCACCGACCTGCAGTCGATGTTCCGCGACGTCGTGATGCTGCAGTTCGGTCGGGGGGCCCCGGCCGACGGCGACCTCATCAACCGCGAGCTCGAGCCGGAACTGCGAGCCGTCGCGTCCACATGGTCGGTCGAGCGATCGCTCGTCGTGCTCGACCAGATCGCCGAGACGCGCCGCAATCTCGAACAGAACGTCGCCCCCACGCTCGCCCTGGAAAGCATGCTCGTGACCGTCGCGAGCGGAAGGATCCCGTGAAGATCACCGCATCCACCTCGACCGCATCGCGCCGGGCGGGCCGCCTCGTCGCGGTCGTGGCCGGGCTGGTTGCAGCATCCGTGGCGCTGTCCGGGTGCCTGTACGCGATCATCCCCGACACGAAGCCGTCTTCGACGGAGAGTCTCGCCCCCGACACCGAGGGCGTCTCGGCCGACCTGCTGCCCTTCTACGAGCAGAGTCTGTCGTGGTCCGACTGCGACGGGTTCGAGTGCACGACGGTGACCGCACCGCTCGACTGGGCCGATCCCGGCGCCGGTGAGGTCGAGCTCTCGGTGATCCGCCAGCGATCGCTCGCGGGTGAGGCGATCGGTTCGCTCCTGACGAATCCGGGTGGGCCCGGAGCCAGCGGTGTGGGACTGATCCGCGAGAGCATCGCCTTCGCGGTGGGCCCGGCCCTTCAGGAGCAGTTCGACGTCATCGGCTTCGACCCTCGTGGCGTCGGTGAGTCGACCGCGGTCCGCTGCTTCGATGACGCAGAGATGGATGCCTACCTCTTCGACATTCCGGCAGACCCGCGTGGATCCGACGCGTGGACCGCGGATCGGACGCGGGGGAACCAGGAGTTCTCCGACGCCTGCGAGGCAGGCAGCGACGGCATCCTGCCGTTCATCACGACGGAGAACGCGGCGCGCGACATGGATCTCCTTCGCGCCGTGCTGGGCGACACCGAGCTGAACTACCTCGGCTACTCGTACGGGACGTTCCTGGGCGCGACGTACGCCAAGCTCTACCCCGAGAAGGTGGGGCGACTCGTGCTGGACGGGGCGATCGACCCGTCGGTGTCGGGGGCGGATGTCAGCACCACGCAGGCGATCGGCTTCGAGTCGGCCCTGCGCGCCTACATGGCGGACTGCCTGGCAGGGTCGGACTGCCCCTTCCGGGGGACGGTCGACGAGGGCATGGCCGACCTGGGCACGATGCTCGCGGGCGTCGACCGGTCACCGCTTCCCGCCGCCGACGGCCGCATGCTCGGGGCGGACTCCCTGCTGACCGGCATCATCGCGGCGCTCTACGCCGAGGACAGCTGGCCGTACCTCACGATCGCCCTGACCGATGTGCTGCAGGGCGATCCCGAGGTGGCGTTCCAGCTCGCTGATTTCTACTACAACCGCGAGAACGGCGCCTATCTCGACAACTCGACCGAGGCGTTCCGTGCTTACAACTGCATGGACTACCCGATCGACACGAGCGGTGAAGCCCAAGCGGCAGCCGATGCCCTGATCGCCGCCGAGGCCCCCACCGTGGCGCCGTACTGGTCAGGCCCCGACCCCTGCGAGGACTGGCCGTATCCGCCGGCCGGCACGCGCGGCGAGATCACCGCCGACGGGGCCGCTCCGATCGTGGTGGTCGGGACGACCAACGATCCCGCGACGCCGTACGAGTGGTCGGTGGCGCTGGCCGATCAGCTCTCGTCGGGCGTGCTCGTCACGCGAGTGGGCGAGGGTCACACCGGGTACAACAAGGGCAACGCGTGCGTCGACGCGGCGGTCGAAGCGTATCTGCTGCAGGGCGCGGTCCCCGAAGACGGCTTGCGCTGCGAATAGGACGGATGCCGGGGCCCGGGGCGTTCGCGGGCGGTCCGGCGACCCTGTAAGATCGATGATCGTGCATCGCGCGAGCGGCGCGCGCCACCTTAGCTCAGTCGGCAGAGCATCTCACTCGTAATGAGAAGGTCGAGAGTTCGATTCTCTCAGGTGGCTCGGATGGGCTCCGGCCCGGTTCACGGCATGAGGCCCGCTTCCGGCGGGCCTCCGTCCTCGGCCCCGATCTGGATCAGCGACACGCTGGGACACAGACAGAGGTGGAACAGCGACATGGACGCAGCGGTCGATGCCGTCGTCGAGATCTTCACGTGGGTCGGCTTCGGCGCGGGCGCTCTGCTGGCCGGCATCGCCCTGGTCGCCTACCTGTTCGACGGCACCTGGGTTCCCGTGCGGGCGGTCGTCGAGACCACCGAGAACGGCAAGGTCGTGCGCTGGTTCGATGAGGACGGCGGCGTGAACGAAGCGGGGTTGAACCACGAGCAGCTGCACGCCGTCGGCGGCGCGGGCATGTACGACATCTTCGCGCGCCGCGGGTGGCACAACCGCATGCGGCTCACCCAGCACTCGCCGCTGGTACGCTCGATCACCCTGCTGGCGGCGGGCCTGATCCTGCTCGGCGTGGTGGCGCTGATCGTCTCGTGGGTGCTGCTGTTCATGCGGGGCTGAGCCTGGTCTGACCGTCGTCGTGGATCACGCGAGGGCGAGCATGCCTCCCGCGAAGAGCGCCAGCGCCAACCCGGCCCACTGCACGGCTGCGACGCGTTCGCGCAGGACGATCGCCGCGAGGAGGATGGTCCCGGCCGGATACAGGGCGGTCAGGGCGGAGACGATCGTCAGGTCGCCGGTGCGCAGCGCGAGGAGCATGAGCGCGTTGGCGGCGGCATCCACCACACCGCACGCGATCGCCAGCCACCACGCGCGTGTTCGCGATCCGGCGCCGCCCGATTCTGCAGTGCCGGCGGGCGCGGCATGCTCGAGGTCTGCGTGTCCGGACGGCGTCGCGCCGATCGCGACGCCGGACACGTCGAGGACGGATGCCGCAGGCCGTCCTCGCCGGAGGGCTCGGACCACCAGCACACCGATGATGACGAACGTGATGGCCATGTTCGTCACCCGCGTCATGACCAGCGGCACGAGCCCGCTCTCGGAGCTGGTCTGATCGATCACGATGAGGAATGAACCGATCGCGAGCCCCGCGCCGACGGCCATCACGAGCCCGCGCACACCGGGTCGCACGACCTTCTCGCCGGGGATGAATCCGACGAGCACCACCGCGATCAGGGCGACACCCAGTCCTGCGTAGCCGAGGAGAGACAGCGTTTCGCCGTCGACCAGGAGTCCCCACAGCATCGGAGCGATCGCCGAGACCACCGCAGTGAGCGGCGACAGGATGCTCATGGGCCCGAGCGCCAGGCACGCGTACAGCAGCGCGATGGCGACGACCCCGATCGCGCCGGCGAGCACTCCCCACGCCACATCCGTCGCTGACCATGCCCCGCCGACGAAGGGCAGGGCAAATACCAGGACGACGAAGCCGGACGCCGCTGCCGCGGAGGTGACGACGATCGACCGCAGCCGCTTGGCCGCGAGTCCGCCGAGGAAGTCCGCCGCGCCGTAGATGATTGCGCCGACGAGCGCCAATCCGGCAGAGAGCATGGTCGCTCCAGCTTAGGGAGTTGCCGGTCGCGTCATATTGCTAGATAAGCTAGCAATATGCAGCAAGCGCGTTCCTCCCACCGTCAGCCGACGCGCTGGCTGAGGGTCGGCATCCCTGTTCTCCTCGTCCTCGTCTGGCTGATCGGGGGCTCGATCGGCGGACCCTACTTCGGCAAGGTCGATGAGGTCGCGACCAACGATCAGTCGTCATTCCTGCCGGAGAGCGCGGATGCCACTCAGGTGAGCGAGCGACTGCCCGACTTCCTCGGCGACGACAGCATCCCTGCGGTCGTCGTGGTCACGGGGGAGGCCGCCCTCACGGATGCTGAGCTCGAAGCGCTCCAGATCCTGAGCGAGGACATCGCCGGCATCGAGGGCGTCCTGGAAGGGGTCTCACCGGCCATTCAGTCCGAGGACGGCGAGGCGGTGCAGATCTTCGTGCCGATCGACTCCACCGGCGAGGTGCGCGAGGTCGTCGAAGAGATCCGCACGATGGTGTCGGAGGAGCTGCCGAGCATGCTCCAGGGGTGGGTGACCGGGCCCGCGGGCTTCACCGCCGACCTCGTCAAGGGATTCCTCGGCATCGACGGGCTGCTGCTCATCGTGGCGCTGATCGCGGTCTTCATCATCCTCGTGATCGTCTACCGCTCGCCTCTGCTGCCCATCCTCGTGCTCCTGACGTCGGTCTTCGCTCTGTGCGTCGCCCTGCTGACGGTGTGGTGGCTCGCGTACGCCGGGATCGTCGTGCTCAACGGGCAGGTCCAGGGCATCCTCTTCATCCTGGTGATCGGCGCCGCGACCGACTACGCCCTGCTGTACGTGGCGCGTTTTCGAGAGGCGATCGGCACCGGTGCACGCCGGTGGGATGCCACGACCCAGGCGTGGCGGGGCTCGTTCGAGCCCATCATCGCCTCCGGCGGCACAGTCATCGCCGGACTCCTCTGTCTGCTGCTATCCGACCTCGCGACCAACCGCGCACTCGGTCCGATCGCCTCGATCGGCATCGCGTTCTCCGTGCTGTCGGCCCTCACGTTCCTTCCGGCTCTGCTCGCCCTGTTCGGCAAGATCGCCTTCTGGCCCTTCATCCCGAAGCAGGGGATGGTCGCCATTCCGGACGATCTGACCCAGCCGGTCGCGGGTTTCTGGCCGCGCCAAGCCCGATTCGTCGCGCGTCACGCGCGGCGCGTCTGGATCGTCAGCACTCTGGTGCTGCTGATCGCCGCCGTCGGGCTGCTCCAGCTGAAGGCCGACGGAGTGCCGTCCAGCGACCTCGTGCTCGGCGCGTCCGAAGCGCGGGACGGGCAGGACGTCCTGGCCGAGCACTTCCCTGCCGGATCCGGCAGTCCCGTGTACGTCATCGTGCCCGAGGGCGACGTGGTGGACACCGTCGAGGTGCTCGAGGCAGCAGACGGCATCGAGTCGGTCGCGACGGCATCTGAGGGTTCGCCCACCGGACAGGCTTCCGTGACCGTCGAGGGCGGGGAGGCGGTGTTCAGCGTCGCAGGCCCGCCCGGTGCTGCGGCGCCGGCGCCGACCGTCTCCGACGGTGACGTGCTGCTCATCGGAACGCTGACGGATGCGGCCGACTCCGCAGCCGCAGAGAACACGGTGCGCGAACTGCGCGCCGACCTCGACGATGCCCTCGGCGCCGGCGTTGCGCTGGTCGGAGGGGTGACCGCGACCGATATCGATTCGAACGACACGTCGATCCGCGACCGCACGATCATCATCCCCGTCGTGCTGCTGGTGATCCTGCTGATCCTCATGCTGCTCCTCCGCGCGATCCTGGCGCCGGTGCTGCTGATCCTGAGCGTCATCCTCTCGTTCGCGGCCGCTCTCGGCGTCAGCGCGATCGTCTTCAACAATGTGCTCGGATTCCCGGGCGCTGATCCGGCGGTGCCGCTGTACGGATTCGTCTTCCTCGTTGCGCTCGGGGTGGACTACAACATCTTCCTCATGTCCCGCGTGCGGGAGGAGGCGCTCGTGCACGGCACGCGCCCCGGAATCCTGCGGGGACTGGTCGCGACGGGCGGGGTGATCACCTCGGCCGGGCTCGTCCTCGCGGCGACCTTCGCCGCGCTCGGTGTGATCCCTATCCTGTTCCTCGCGCAGATCGCATTCATCGTCGCCTTCGGCGTGCTGCTGGACACCTTCATCGTGCGGTCGCTGCTCGTCCCCGCGGTGACCTACGACATCGGGCGCGCGATCTGGTGGCCGTCGAAGCTGTGGCGGAACGGTCCGGAGCTCGGCGGTGACCCTTCGACAAGCTCAGGGTTCGGGAACGCGGTCGCTGATGGCAGGTCACCGGTCGCTGATGGCAGGTCACCGGTCGCTGATGGCACGTCACCGGTCGCTGATGGCACGTCACCGGTCGCTGAGCCTGTCGAAGCGTCGGACCACCCGCTGACGCGAGCAGAGTACCGTCGTACGCTCGATTCATGACCAGAGCACTGTTCATCGTCGACGTCCAGAACGACTTCACTGAGCGGGGCGCCCTCGGCGTGGTCGGGGGCGACGAGGTGGCCGAGCGGATCACCCGCTTCCTTGCTCAGCACGCCGGCGACTATGAGATCGTGGTCGCGTCCCGCGACTGGCACGACGCCGACAACGACAACGGCGGGCACTTCGCATCGGGTGAGCCCGACTTCGTCGACAGCTGGCCGGTGCACTGCGTCGCGGGCACGTATGGAGCGGAATACGACGAGGGTTTCGACACATCCTCAGTCACGCATCATCTCAAGAAGGGTCAGGGCAAGCCGGCGTACTCGCTCTTCGAGGGGGTCGCGGATGACGGGACCACGGCGGCGCAGCTGCTCGAACGCCATGGCATCATCGACATCGACGTCGTCGGGCTGGCGACGGACTACTGCGTGCGTGCGTCGGCACTCGACGCGATCGAGCACGGCCGTCACGTGCGTGTCTTCACCGACCTGGTCGCCGGGGTTCAACCCGCCTCCAGCGAGAAGGCGCTCGCCGAGATCGGCCACGCCGGGGCGCAGCTGGTCGAGTCGGGTGCCTGAGTCCGTCGCCGTCCGCCGCGTTGGCCTGAGCGAGACGCCGCGCGTGCGCAGCATCCGGCTCGAGGCGCTCGGCGACCCCGCAGCCGGGATCGCTTTTCTCGAGACGCGAGAGCAGGCCGAGGCTCAACCGGACGAGTTCTGGCAGGAGCGCACCGCCGGCGCCGCGCTGAGCGACTCGGCCGCGCAGTTCGTGGCAGAGGCCGGCCGCGACTGGGTCGGGACCGTGACCGTGCTGATCCCCGACCCGACGGTGACGGACTACTTCGGGCGCCCTGCCGTGCAGGGTCGCGCGCTGGTGGTCGCTGTGTACGTCAGGCCGTCGCATCGTGGTCGGGGAACGCTCGACGCCTTGATGGACGCTGCCGCGGAGTGGGCTCGCGGCGCCGGAGAGACGGAGCTCGTGCTCGACGTCCACGAGCTCAACGTCCCCGCGCAGCGCGCGTACGCACGGCTGGGGTTCGTTGCGACCGGCCGGACCTCGGAGGCGCCGAGCGGCACCGAGCTCGAGATGGTGCGGGGGCTGTGATCGGGACCGCCGAGGACGTCCGCGCGGCGCTGGAGGCGGCGGCATCCGTCGACGAGCGTCTCAAGATCCGCAAACGCATGACGGACGAGGTAACGCGGGTGATCGGCGTGCGCATGGGCACGATCTTCGCGATCGCGAAGACCCACGGCGCGATGCCCCTTTCCGAAGTGGACCGGCTGCTCGTATCGGACACGTACGAGGAGCGGATGGTCGCCGTCAGCATCCTCGACTACAAGGCACGGGCGAAGAATGTCGACCGCGCTGCCCTCTACGACCTCTGGCTGCGGAGACTCGACCGCATCGACACGTGGGATTACATCGACCGTTCGGCGCCGCGCGTGATCGGCTGGTACCTGCTCGACAAGCCGCGCGACGTGCTGTTCGAGCTCGCGGGGTCGGAGAACCGGTGGCATCGCCGCACGGCGATCACAGCGGCCTTCTGGATCATCCGCGCAGGCGATCTCGACGACCCGCTCGCCCTCTGCGAGCTGCTGGCGGCCGACCCGGAGCATCTCGTGCAGAGCAACGTCGGTGTCGCGCTGCGCGAGATCGGGCGTGCGGACCGCGGGAGGCTCGAAGAGTTCCTCGACCGGCGCGGGGGAGACCTGTCTGCGCAGGCACGGCGGACGGCGCGGACCGCGCTCTGAGTCCCCGGCAGCCGAAGTAGGCTGGATGTCGAGGGCCTCTAGCTCAGTCGGTAGAGCATCGGACTTTTAATCCGCGGGTCGTGGGTTCGAGCCCCACGGGGCCCACAAGCATGAGAGGACGTCGCGTCAGCGGCGTCCCCTCATGCTTTTCGGCCCCGTGTCGTCGAGAACGTGCTCTGGGCGGGCCCACGCCGCCCGAGGCTCGGCGCGCCGCGAAGCGGCGTGTGGAGTGGCGGTGGGGACGAGCCCCACGGGGCCCACCTACGACAGGAGGACGTCGCCGAAGGTGACGTCCTCCTGCCTCTGGCAACAGCACGACCGCCGACGCCCCCTCGCGGGCGTCGACGGTCGTGCCGTTTCAGACTGGGGCTATGCCCCAGACCCCCGACGTGCCAGTGGCACGCCCCCCAGGGACCCGGCCGAAGCCGGGGGTCCTCATCACATCGCCGGCGGCATCAGCACCGTGTCGATGAGGTAGACGGTCGCATTGGCCGTCTGGACTCCGCCGCAGATGACGGCGGACTGGCCGTTGACGACGATCTCGTCACCGCTGCCGGTCACCTCGAGGTCCGCGCCGTTGACGGTGGTGTGCATGCCCTCGATGTCGTCCGGCACGATCTGGCCGGGGATGACGTGGTAAGTGAGGATCGAGCTCAGCAGCGCGGTGTCGGTCTTGAGAACCTCGATCGTCGCGGCGTCGATCTTCGCGAACGCGTCATCGGTCGGTGCGAACACCGTGAACTCGTCGCCGTTCAGCGTGTCGACGAGATCGACCTCGGGGTTCAGCTGCCCGGAGACCGCGGCGGTGAGCGTGGTGAGGATCGGGTTGTTCGACGCGGCGGTGGCCACCGGATCCTGAGCCATTCCGGCGACGGAGCCGGCGCCGTCGGGGACGGCCTCCGCGTACCCGGCGCAGCCGGCACCGACGAGGTTGGCCGCCGGGTCCATTTCAGCCTCGGGCGCCATCGTCTCCTCGACCGCGGGCGGTGCGGTCGTCTCTTCCGCCGTGTCGGTTGCGCTCGACATAGGCGAACACGCGCTCAGGGCGATCGCAGCGGCGACGGCCAGGGGACCGAGCAGATACAGCTTCTTGCGGGACATCTTGTCCTCCTAGGTTTCGCGGCGCCGGAGCGGCGCCGCAGGTCCAGTGGTGCTGTGGCCGCTCAGGCGGCTACACGAGGTCTTCGGCGCCCTCACCGGATCGGATGGGACATTCCCGAAATGAATCTCCGCCAGGACTGTCAACCCTCGCGTCACGTGAGGGCGCCCGCGCGGGACTAAGGCATGCTGGGGGAGTGGTGATCGATGGTGTGGACGTGCCTCCGGACGGCGCCGACGCGGTCGACCATGCCGGTGACCTGCTGCAGCGCGTCGCGAACGGCGATCAGGCCGCGTTCGCCGGCCTGTACGACATGCTTTCGCCGCGTGCATTCGGCTTGATCCTGCGCGTGCTCGTCGACCGCTCGCAGAGCGAAGAGGTGCTGCAGGAGGTCTTCCTGGAGATCTGGCAATCCGCGTCGCGGTTCGCTCCGAACAAGGGTCAGGGAAGATCGTGGGTACTCACGATCGCACATCGCCGGGCGGTGGACCGCGTGCGGTCCGCTCAGGCGAGCACCGATCGAGACGTCAAAGCGGGCTTTCGGGACATCGGCGTCGCGCACGACGGCGTCGCCGAAGAAGTGGAACTGCGGATCGAGGGGCAGCGCGTCTCCGAGGCGCTCGCAACCCTCCCCGACCCGCAGCGCGAGGCCATCACCCTCGCGTATTTCGGAGGTTACAGTCAGAGCGAGATCGCGGCACTCGTGGGAGCGCCGCTGGGAACGATCAAGACGAGGATGCGGGACGGCCTGTCCCGCCTTCGGGTGCAGATGGGGGTGACATCGTGAACGAGCAGGAGTTCGCCGAGCTGGCGGCCGGATACGCTTTGGACGCCCTGTCGCCCGATGACACCGTTGCTTTCGAGACCGCGCGTCGACAGCACCCGGAATGGGAGCACCACGTGACGGCGGATGCCGCGACCGCGGCCCTGCTGGCCGAGGACGTCGCTGAGGTCTCGCCTCCGCCGGGTGTTCGCGCCGCACTGCTCGCGCAGATCGCCGGGCCGGCGTCTCCGCCCGTCGTGGCCGAGCCGGCCGATCTTTCCAACCGTGCCGACCGCCCCTCCGCCGCGCCCGAGCCCGCAAAGCCTCGCCGATGGGGTTCGCGCTCCTGGTTCGCGCTCGCCGCCTCGCTCGCGCTGCTGGTGGGCGTCGGCTGGGGTGCGGTGTTCGTGAGCGAGCAGCTCACCACACCGGCATCCGTCGTCGCACTCGACGAGATCGAGTCGGCATCCGACGCGGAGTCGGAGACGGCCACACTCGCCGACGGCGGACAGGTGACCGCCCACTGGTCGGAATCGGTCGGCAAGGCCGTGCTCGTCTCGGACGGGCTGCCCGTCATCGCCGACGACGAGAGCTTCGAGCTGTGGTTCGTGCGCGACGGCGCCCCGATCTCCGCCGGCACGTTCACGGCTGAGGGCGGCGCTGCGACGGCGCTGCTCGACGGCGCGCTCGAGACGGGCGACGTCATCGCCGTCACGGTGGAGCCAGCCGGCGGGTCGCCGACCGGTCAGCCGACGACGGATCCGATCGTCATCATCGAGACCGCATGACGGCGTGATCGGCATCGTCCGATGCCGAATGGTCACGGGCCCGCCGCCGCGATCCGCGGGTAGCCTGGAACGGTGAGCGACGATTCGAGGGAGTTCCACAAGCCCGTGCGGCGCCCGGCCGAGCTCTTCGATCGGCGGTTCGCGGCTGAGGATCCGGCGGAGGTCTCGCGCGTCGCGCATTCCACCGCTCAGGCCCTTCTGGCACGGGCCCGCACCGACCCCGACGGTGAGATCGTCGATCGACTGGTGGCCTTCACCGCCGAGCACGGCATCGACGACATCGCCGAGCTGTGGTCACGGTCGCCCGCGCGCTCCCTGCCGGGCGCCCTCTGGCGGCTGTACCTGATCCAGCTCATGATCCACGACGACCCGCACACCGCCGCTCTGCTCTACGAGCGCGGGAGGGTGGAGATCGCCTCCGTCGACCCCGTCGTTGCCGGAGCGCCGACCCCCGCCGGTCCCGACGAGCTCGTCGGCGTCATCGACTCGATCCTGCGCGGGCTGTTCCAGGGCGACTTCGCCGTGGCGCTCGACCGGGCCGCGGCGTTCTGCCGGGTGCAGGCATCCGGTGCGAGCCATCTCGCCGACGACTACGAGGCGACCGAGCCCGACCGGGCATCCGCTCTCACGACGCGCGCGCTGCGGCTCGCCGATTACGCGACCGACCTCGCCGCCTGCGCCGCCCTCTGGCGCCGCGAGTCGCTGACCTGAGGCCCCACCTCCGCTGAGACTGCAACGGAGCCTCGAGACTGCGGGCATTACCCGCTGTCTCGAGCAGCGGTTGCACTCTCACGGGCAAGAGAAGTGCCGGGCCGCAGAACGCCTCTCGGCGCGGAGCCGCTCGCAGCGGCAGAAGATGGAGCCCGGGGTTACTGCGGCCCGGCTGTTCCAGTGTAACCGAGCACTCCCCGCGGGCATTCCCTTCGCCGCCCTCGGTAGGCTCGAATCCATGGCCTGGCGCTTTGCTCTCATGATCGACCCCGCGGCATCCGACGATCCCGGCCCCGACTTCGCGAGGACGTTCTCGGCCGTCGATCCCACGGCTCCGGCCCTGAGCGTCGGCGAGCTCAGCACGCAGCGCGGCGATGGGATCTTCGAATCCCTCAGCGTCGTCGACGGCCACGCGCAGGAGGTGCAGGCGCACCTCGATCGCCTCGCGCACTCCGCGGAGATCTGCGATCTCGCGGCGCCGAATCCGGAGCAGTGGCGTCAAGCGGTCGCGCTGGCGGCAGACCACTGCGGGCCGGGCGAAAGCGTGATCAAGCTGATCCTCAGCCGCGGCGTCGAGCACGGTCCGGCGCCGACCGCCTGGGTCACGGCCGCACCCGCCGCGGACTTCTCGAAGCCGCGACGCGAGGGCGTCAGGGTCGTCACCCTCGACCGCGGCTACGACAGCGGCGTGCCGGTGCGCGCCCCGTGGCTTCTGCTGGGCGCGAAGACGCTCTCGTACGCGGTGAACATGGCGGCGATCCGCGAGGCGAAGAGACGGGGAGCGGACGACGCGATCTTCGTCTCCTCCGATGGCATCGTGCTCGAGGCCCCGACCGCGTCCCTCATTCTTCGGATCGGCGACACCTATGTCACCCCGGCTCCGACCGGCGGCATCCTGCAGGGCACGACTCAGCTGAGCGCCTTCGCGTGGTTGGAGCAGCAGGGACTGACGACGTCGTACACCGATGTCGCGACGTCGGAGCTTTCCCGAGCGGATGCCGCATGGCTCGTCTCATCCGTGCGTCTGGCCGCGCCCATCACCGAGATCGACGGCGTTCCCGTTGCACTCGACTCCGCCTTCACCGCGCGCCTCAACGAGTACCTGCTCAGCCCGCGCGACTGACTTCGCGGCCCTACCCGTGTCTCGATACGCGCTGGCGCGCTCCTCGACAACCGGCTTCGGGTGTCCGCCTTGCGGCGGTCACCCGAAGCGGCCCGAGACGTAGTCCTCGGTCGCCTGCACGGTCGGCGTGGTGAAGATCGAACGGGTGTCGCCGTACTCGATCAGCTTGCCGGGCTTGCCGGTGCCGGCGATGTTGAAGAACGCGGTGCGGTCCGAGACACGCGAGGCCTGCTGCATGTTGTGGGTCACGATCACGATGGTGTACTCGTTCTTCAGCTCGCCGATCAGCTCCTCGATCGCGTAGGTCGAGATCGGGTCGAGCGCCGAGCACGGTTCGTCCATCAGCAGCACCTGCGGCGACACGGCGATCGCGCGGGCGATGCACAGGCGCTGCTGCTGGCCGCCGGACAGACCCGAGCCGGGCTTGTCGAGGCGGTCCTTGACCTCGTTCCAGAGGTTCGCGCCGGTGAGCGACTTCTCGACGAGGGCATCGGCATCCGACTTGGAGATGCCCTTGTTGTTGAGCTTGACCCCGGCGAGCACGTTCTCCTTGATCGACATCGTCGGGAAGGGGTTCGGGCGCTGGAAGACCATGCCGACCTGGCGGCGGACGAGTACGGGATCGACGGTCGGACCGTACAGGTTGTCGCCGTCCAGCAGCACCTCGCCCTCGACGCGCGCCTTCGGAATGACCTCGTGCATGCGGTTGAGCGTGCGCAGGAAGGTCGACTTGCCGCATCCGGACGGACCGATGAACGCGGTCACCGAGCGCGGCTCGATCGAGAGCGATACTCCCTCGACGGCGAGGAATTCGTCGTAGTAGACGTTCAGATCGTTGACTTCGATGCTCTTCGACACTTCGTTCCTCTGAGATTCGGGTTCGGGTTGGGGCCGCGTCAGCGGACGAGTTTGGGGGCGAAGATCTTCGCCACGAGACGCGCGATGAGGTTGAGCGCCATCACGATGACGATCAGCACCAGTGCCGCCGCCCACGCACGGTCGATGTACGCCTGCGCAGGAATGCCCTGGTTCATGTACTGCGAGTAGGCGAACACCGGCAGCGTCATCATCCGTCCCTCGAACAGGTTGTAGTTCATGGATGCCGTCACACCCGCCGTCAGCAGCAGCGGAGCCGTCTCGCCGATGACCCGCGAGATCGACAGCATGATGCCGGTCGTGATGCCCGCGATCGAGGTCGGCAGGACGACCTTCACGATCGTCAGCCACTTCGGCACGCCCAGGGCGTAGGCCGCCTCGCGCAGCTCGTTCGGCACGAGGCGCAGCATCTCCTCGCTCGAGCGGACGACGACCGGGATCATGAGCACCGCCAGCGCGACCGAGCCCATGATGCCCATGCGGATGCCGGGACCGAGGAACAGCGCGAACAGGGCGTACGCGAAAAGGCCGGCGACGATCGACGGGATGCCGGTCATCACGTCCACGAGGAAGGTGATGCCCTGCGCGAGGCGCTTGCCGGCGCCGTACTCGACGAGGTAGATCGCGGTGAACAGGCCGATCGGGATCGAGATCACGGCAGCAGCCAGGGTGATCAGCAGGGTGCCGACGATCGCGTGCAGGGCGCCGCCGCCCTCGCCCACGACGTTGCGCATCGAGGAGGTGAAGAACTCGGCCGACAGCCCGGCGATGCCGTTGACCAGCACCGTCCAGGCGACCGACACCAGCGGGACCATCGCCAGCAGGAATGCTGAGGCGACGACACCGGTGACGAGGCGGTCGACCCCCTTGCGGCGACCCTCGACCAGGCTGGAGATCACCAGGATGAGCACGAGATAGGCCAGCACGGTCACGATGCCGATGCCGGCGATGCTCAATTCGCCGCCGGCTGCGATCGCCAGCATCGCGAAGAAGATCAGGCTCACGACGGCGCTGCCGGCCAGGATCGCCCAGGGTGCCCATTTGGGCAGGCGACCGCTGGTGAGACGCATCGGCGGGGAGACCGGTGCCGAAGCGGGCGGGCTGGGGGGAGCAGTGGTGATCGTCATGTCAGTTCGCTCCTGAGAATTCCTTGCGGCGGCTGACGATCCAGCGGGCCAGTGCGTTGACCGCGAACGTGACGATGAAGAGGATGAGGCCCGTGGCGATCAGCACGTTGATGTTCGTGCCATAGGCCTCGGGGAACGTGAGGGCGATGTTCGCCGGGATGGTGCTGGGGTTCGTCGAGGTGAAGAGCTGGAAGGTGATGACACCGCTCGCGGAGAGCACGAGCGCGACGGCCATCGTCTCGCCGAGGGCGCGGCCGAGGCCGAGCATCGCAGCCGACACGATGCCGCTGCGGCCGAAGGGGAAGACGGCCATCGTGATCATCTCCCAGCGGGTGGCGCCGAGCGCCAGGGCCGCCTCCTCGTGCAGCACCGGCGTCTGCAGGAAGATCTCCCGGCAGATGGCGGTGATGATCGGCACGACCATGACGGCGAGCACGATCGCGGCGGTGAAGATCGTGCGGCCCGTCGCGGATACCTCCCCGGCGAACAGGGGGAACCACCCCATGTTCTCGGTGAACCAGGCGTACACCGGCTGCACGGCGGGAGCGAGGACCATGATG